>NZ_JBMRCP010000080.1:0-14616 GCF_057350545.1 Pseudolysinimonas sp.
CGCCGAGGTAGGTGCGGGCGAACTCGGTGATGTCGGGGAGCTTCGTCTCGAGCACCTCGGCGCCGAGGTGGGTGCAGTCGAGCAGCACGTAGTCCTTGTGCGGGCCGGCGCCGCGGCCTTCGGCGACCTCCTGCACCATGCACCGCGACACGATGTCGCGAGGCGCGAGGTCTTTGATGGTCGGGGCGTAGCGCTCCATGAACCGCTCGCCCGAGGCGTTGCGCAGGATGGCGCCCTCGCCGCGGGCACCCTCGGTGAGCAGGATGCCGAGGCCGGCCAGTCCGGTCGGGTGGAACTGGAAGAACTCCATGTCCTCGAGCGGGAGGCCCTTGCGCCAGATGATGCCGACGCCGTCGCCCGTGAGCGTGTGGGCGTTCGACGTCGTCTTGTAGATCTTGCCGAAACCGCCCGTGGCGAAGACGATCGACTTCGCCTGGAAGACGTGCACCTCGCCGGTCGACAGCTCGTAGGCGATGACGGCCGACGGCCGCTGCTTGCCCTTGACCGTCGTCATCGCGATGTCGAGGGCGTAGTACTCGTTGAAGAAGTTGACGCCGAGCTTCACGCAGTTCTGAAAAAGCGTCTGCAGGATCATGTGACCCGTGCGGTCGGCCGCGTAGCACGCGCGACGTACGGGCGCCTTGCCGTGGTCGCGGGTGTGGCCGCCGAAGCGGCGCTGATCGATCTTGCCGTCGGGCGTGCGGTTGAACGGCAGGCCCATGTTCTCGAGGTCGAGGACGGCGTCGATCGCCTCCTTCGCGAGGATCTCGGCCGCATCCTGGTCGACGAGGTAGTCGCCGCCCTTGACGGTGTCGAAGGTGTGCCACTCCCACGAGTCCTCTTCGACGTTGGCGAGCGCCGCCGCCATGCCGCCCTGCGCCGCGCCGGTGTGCGAGCGCGTCGGATAGAGCTTCGTGATCACCGCCGTCTTCGCGCGAGGCCCGGCCTCGATCGCGGCGCGCATGCCTGCGCCGCCGGCACCCACGATGACGACGTCGAACTGGTGGTAGTGGACGCCGTCGACGACAGTCCCGTCTTCGAATTCCATGGGGTGCTCCGGGATCACTGCGCCGCGCAGAGCGGAGCGAGGGTTTCGGACGGCGTCCCGATGCACGGGTCGAACGTCGTGAGGACGAGGGTGCCGAGCAGGAGGAGCACGATCGTCGCGCCGGCGAGGGCGACGAGGAACACGACGCGCATGCGGCCGCGCGCGTAGTCGTTGATGATCGTGCGCATGCCGTTGGCGCCGTGGATGAGCGCGAGCCAGAGCAGCAGGAGGTCGTAGACGATCCAGAACGGATCGGCGAGCTTGCCGGCGACGAAGGCGAAGTCGATCGCCTGCACTCCCTCGCCGAGGAACAGATTCACGAGCAGGTGGCCGAAGATCAGCACGACGAGCAGCACGCCCGAGAAGCGCATGTAGAGCCAGCCCCACTTCTCCCAGTTGACGCCGCGGCGACGGGGTCGGGGGGCGTTCGGCAGCGGAACGGCGGTCGCGTTCGTGGTGGTCATCAGTGCACCCCCGCCATGCCGGCCAGGATGTGGCCGATCTGCCGCGGGATGAAGCCCGCGAGCAGCACGAGCCAGATCGCGATCGCGATCCAGAACATGAGGCGCTGGATGCGCGGGCCGATCGCGAGGAAATCGATGGCGATGATGCGCAGTCCGTTGAGCGCGTGCAGGCCGATCGCGGCGACGAGCCCGATCTCGCCGATGCCCATGATGGGCGTCTTGTACGCGCCGATCACCGCGTCGTACGCCTCGGGGCTCACCCGGATGAGCGATGTGTCGAGGATGTGCACGAGCAGGAAGAAGAAGATGGCGACACCTGTGATGCGGTGCAGGACCCACGACCACATGCCCTCGCGGCCGCGGTACAGAGTGCCGACCGGTCGCCTGAGCTTCGTGATCTTGGGAGCCCGGATGTTCGCCGCGGCCTCGGTGGACACGGATTCCTCCTCGTGCTCCAGAACGGATTGTCTCCAAGCGGGGTGGCGCGCCGCAGGGTGCTTCAACTGGGGCCAGTCTAGGCCCGTCCTCGGGGCCCCGCAGGGAAGGCGGGCCTTACCGGGGCGCGGGGTCAGACACCGGTGTCGACGAGGGCACGTGCCGTGACCACGCGACCGTAGTGCCCGAGGAGCTCGTCGCAGATCGCCGACCAGGATCGGCCGAGCACCCGGCGGCGCCCGGCCTCGCCCATCCGGGCGCGGAGGTCGGGGGAGGCGACGAGACCCGCGACGGCGACCCGGAGCTCTCCGTCGGCGGCAGGGTCGTAGAGCACGCCGTCGACGCCCGTGGCGACGAGGTCGATCGGACCGCCCACCCGCGGCGCGACGACCGGGAGCCCGCTCGCGTGAGCCTCCTGGAGCGTCTGGCCGAAGGTCTCCTCGGTGCCGGTGTGCACGAACACGTCGAAGGCGGCGTACGCGTCGGCGAGGTCGTCGCCGTGCAGCGCGCCGAGGTAGGTCACCGGCATCCCTTCGAGCGCGCGGCGCAGGCCGGGCTCGGCGGGTCCGTCGCCGACGAGGGCGATCCGCATCCCCGGGATGCCGCGCAACTCGGCGAGCCGCTCGAGGCTCTTCTCCGGAGCCAACCGGCCGACGTAGCCGACGATGGCCTCCTCCCGCCCGGCGAGCCGTCCGCGGAGGGCCGCGACGCGGGCGGTCGGGCGTCGGCGCGGATGGTACCGCTCGAGGTCCACGCCGCGCCCCCACCTGTCGAGCCTTGGAACTCCGGCGGCGCGCAGAGCGGCGAGCGCCGAGGTGGAGGGCGCGAGGGTGAGGTCGGCGCCCTCGTGGATCCACCGCGTGAGTCGCATCGCGAACGCGCTCGCCGCCGCGAGCCGGTTACGCTTCGCGTAGCCGGAGACGTCGGTCTGGTAGATCGCGACGCTCGGCACGCCGAGCCGGTTGGCGGCGGCGATCGCCTGGGCGCCGAGCAGGAACGGCGACGCGACGTGCAGCACGTCGGGGCGGAACCGCGCGAGCAGGCTGCTCACCTGCGAGTTCGGGAGGCCGACCGGGAACTGCCGGTAGGCGAGGGCCGGCACCTCGTGCACCGGGTATCCGGCGTACTCCCGAGGCGACCCGGCAGCGGGAACGACGACCATCGCCTCGTGCCCGCCGGCGGCGAGATGCTCGAGCACCCGGAGCACGGAGGTCGTCACCCCGTTCACCGTCGGCAGGAAGCTCTCGCTCACGACTGCGACCCTCATGCGGCGACGGTACGAGCCGGGTGGCGGCTCCGAGGCGACCTCCGTGTGACGCGTCGGTGTACGTCGGTTGAAGTCCAGCATCCGGTCGCGCTCCGGGTGGCCGACGGTAGCCTGAGCGCATGGCCGAACGCCCGGCGGCACTCGCCCGCCTCTACAGCATCATCCCGGCCGGGGGGATCGGATCTCGACTCTGGCCGCTCTCCCGCGCGGACGCGCCGAAGTTCTTGCACGACCTCACCGGGAGCGGTACGACGCTCCTGCGCGGCACGTGGGAACGACTCGCCCCGCTGGCGGGCGACCAGCGCATCATGGTCGTCACCGGCCGCGCGCACCGCGCCGCCGTCGAGGGGCAGCTGCCGGAGCTCGCCGACGCGAACATCGTGCTCGAGAGCGAGCCCAAGGACTCGTCCGCCGCCATCGGACTCGCCGCCGCCATCCTCGTGCGTCGTGAGCCGGACGTGATCGTCGGCTCGTTCGCGGCCGACCACGTCATCTCCGACGCGCGCTCGTTCCGACGTGCGATCGAGCAGGCCGCCGTGGTCGCCGAGGCGGGCTACATCGCCACGGTCGGGATCACGCCCACCGAGGCTGCGGTCGGCTTCGGCTACATCCACTGCGGCCCGTCGCTCGACATCCCGGACGCGCCCAAGGCGCTGCGCGTGGAGAGCTTCGTCGAGAAGCCCGACCTGGCGACCGCGGAACAGTATCTCGAGGGCGGAGAGCACCTCTGGAACGGCGGCATGTTCGTGGCGCGGGCCGACGTGCTGCTCGATCAGATGCGGCAGTCGCAGCCCGCGCTCGTGGCGGCGCTCGAGGAGCTCGCCGCCGCGTGGGACGACCCGACGACGCGCGGTCCGGCCGTCGACCGGCTCTGGCCGGGGTTGACCAAGATCGCGATCGACTATTCGGTCGCCGAGCCGGCGGCCGCCGCCGGCCGCCTCGCCGTCATCCCGGGCACCTTCGATTGGGACGACGTCGGCGACTTCGCGTCGATCGCGAAGCTCCACGCGGGTGGACGCAAGAACGACCTCGCGATCCTCGGTGAGAACGCGCGCGTGCTGGCCGACTCGTCGAGCGGCATCGTCGTGAGTCAGAGCAACCGCATCATCTCGCTCATCGGTGTGCGCGACATCATCGTCGTCGACACCGACGACGCCCTCCTCGTCACGACGACGGCGAACGCTCAACGCGTGAAGAGCGTCGTGGATGCCCTCAAGCTCAGCGGGCGCAACGAAGTGCTCTGACGAACTCGGTGGTCGAGTAGCCGCGCAAGCGGCGTGTCGAGACCAGGCGCGAGGGTCTCGACACGCGCCTGCGGCGCCACTCGACCACCGAGTCCGCTAGACCTCGATCTCGCCGCCGACGCGACGGAGGTGGTCGCGGAAGGTGAGCCCCGGGTCGGTGTCGCGCGCCGCGAGGTAGTCGGCGAAGCGCACCTGGTCGCGCAGCGTCGTGCCCGACCGGATGAGCTCCGCCTGCCGACGCTCGGTCGCCGCGATGCCGCCCGCCGTCTCGAGCACCTCGTCGACGCGCTCGAGCGGCACGAACAGCACGCCGTCCTCGTCGCCGAACACGGCATCCCGGGGCGTCACGGTGTGGTCACCGATGACCGCGCTCGCGAGGGCCTCCGGATGCCGCGGGTCGAGTCGCTGCGGACCCGTCGGGAGCGCGCCGAGACTGAACACGGGCGCCCCGATCTCGAGGAGGTCGCGCGTGTCGCGGTGGAGGCCCCACATGACGACGCCAGCGACGCCGGCGGCGAGCGCGTCGAGCAGCGCGAGGTCGCCGAGGCACGCCTCGTCGAGCCGAGCCTCGTTGTCGACGACGAGCACGTCGCCCGGCCGCGCCGCGAGCACGGCCTCGAGGTACACGTCGACGCTTCCGGCGTGGCGCACGGGGAGGACGCGCCCGGCGACGCGCATCCCGGGCACGAGCGCGCGCACCGCGGACGGGGCGCATCGCACCGGGAGGCCGAGGCGCAGGCAGGCGTCGGCGACGAGCGGGGTGGAGAGGTCGGCGAAGCGGACGAGCATGGCGGGACGCTAGCCCCACCCCGTCGTCCGCTCCACGTCCACCTGGGCTCCGCTGGCCACGGATACCGTGGGGTCGTGAGCATCCCCGTCGTCATCGACACCGACACCGCCCAGGACGACTGCGTCGCGATCCTCGTCGGACTCCTCGACCCGGAGGCCGACCTCCGAGCGATCACGATGGTGGCCGGCAACGTCGGCTTCGACGCGCAGGTGAGGAACGCCTGGATGACGCTCAACGTCGCCGATCGGCTCGACGTGCCGGTGTACCTCGGGTGCCGTCGCCCGCTCGTGCGCGAGTGGGTGTCCGCGGAGAACGTGCACGGCGACGGCGGCGGCGGGCTCGCGATCGACGACTCCGGACTCGCACCGCAGGACGAGCACGGCGTCGATGCGCTCATCCGGCTCGCCGCCGAGAGCCCGGGCGAGCTCTCGATCGTGTGCATCGGGCCGCTCACCAACATCGCGATGGCGATCATCAAAGACCCGGAGTTCGTCGGCAACGTCAAGTCGCTCTACGTCATGGGCGGTTCGAACAACGCCCGCGGCAACATCACCGCGGCGGGCGAGTTCAACTTCTATGTCGACCCGGACGCCGCCAAAGCGGTCTTCGCGGCGGGCTTCTCCGACCTCGTCGTTGTGCCGTGGGCCCCGCTCACGCTCAACGACGCGATCTTCAGCCGAGACGAGATCGCCCGGCTGGCGGACGTCGGCACGCCGCTCGCCCGCTTCGTCGTGCGGGTGTGCGAGGCGACGCTCGCGTTCGACGAGTCGGTGGGCATCCCGGGATCGACGCATCCCGACTCGCTCACCGCCGCCGTGCTGCTGCACCCCGACCTGGTGTCGGCGAGCGCGCGTTACGCCGTGGACGTCGAAGCCGACTCGGAGCTCACGCGCGGCTACTCGGCGATGTCGTGGGGCGTCCACGGGCTGTCGGACAACGCGACCGTGATCGAGGCGATCGACCACCGCGCCTTCTACGACTACCTCACCGGGCTCCTGGCCCGTGAGACGCGGCCCCCGCGCGCGTTCAGCCCCACGCTCTAGATCATTTCCGATGCATTACGCGAGGGTCGCGGTTTGGTAACGGCGTCGCGCGCGACCCCCGTGAGTGTGGTCGGGGATGTTGCGTCACGTTACGCTGGCACCCACCAACCCCCGGCGCGCTGTCGGGGCTTTTGCACATGGAGGATCCCAAGTGAACCTGATCACCCGTAAGCGCGCGCTGCTCAGCGTCGCGCTCGCCGGTGCGAGCGCTCTCGTGCTCGCCGGCTGTGGCGCCGCGCCCACCGACGACGGCGGCGACGACACCGTCGACTACCTCGCCTGCGCCGTCTCCGACGAGGGCAGCTGGAACGACAAGAGCTTCAACGAGGCGGCCTACGGCGGCCTCACCATGGCCAAGGACGAGCTCGGCGTGCAGATCGCCGACGCCGAGTCGGCCAGCCCCGAGGACTTCGAGACCAACCTCACGGCCATGGTCAACGAGGGCTGCGACGTCATCTTCGCGGTCGGCTTCAACTTCTCGATCGACAACCTGATCTTCGACTTCGCCGACGCGAACCCCGAGGCGCAGTTCGTCTGGATCGACGGCTGGAACCAGGGCCAGGCCAACCTCAAGCCCATCGCCTACTCGATGAACCAGTCGAGCTTCCTCGCCGGCTACCTCGCCGCCGCGTACTCGACCTCGAAGGTCATCGGCACCTACGGCGGACTCAACATCCCCGCCGTCACCGACTTCATGACCGGCTACTACAACGGCGCGAAGTACTACGAGGCCGAGACCGGCACCGCGGTGACCGTCCTCGGCTGGGACCCGGCCACGCCGGACCAGGGTGACTTCGTCGGCGACTTCGCCAACACGGGTGTCGCGCAGACGATCTCCGAGGGCCAGCTCGCCGCGGGCGCCGACGTGCTGTTCCCTGTCGCCGGTGGCCTGTTCACCGCGTCGGCCACGGCGATCCGTGACGCCGGCGGCAACGCCGTGCTGCTCGGTGTCGACAAGGACATCGCGCTCACGCAGCCGGAGCTTGCCGACATCACGCTGACTTCGGTCGAGAAGCGCATGACGCAGGCCGTGTTCGACGTCATCGAGGACCTGTCGGGCGGCGGCGAGTTCAACGTCGACGCCTACGTCGGAACGCTCGAGAACGACGGCACCGCGCTGTCGGACTTCTACGACTTCGACGGCGAGGTCTCGGACGAGATCAAGGCGGCGCTCGAGGAGATCAAGGCCGGCATCATCGACGGGTCGATCGACCCGCTCGAGACGCCGGGAATGTAGTCGATTCCTCGCAATCGGTAGTACGGACGCCGGGGCGGATCATCGCCCCGGCGCCCGCCGTATCCGGCGCGCCCGTCTTCGGGCAGGATGGACCACGATGAAACTCGAGCTCCGCGGCATCACGAAGCGGTTCGGACGACTCGTTGCCAACGACGGCATCGATCTCGTCGTCGAGCCCGGTCAGATCCACGCCCTTCTCGGAGAGAACGGGGCTGGCAAGTCCACCCTCATGAATGTGCTCTTCGGGCTCTACCAGCCCGACGAAGGCGAGATCCTGCTCGACGACGAGCCGCGGCACTTCACCGGGCCGGGTGACGCGATGGCCGCCGGCGTCGGCATGGTGCACCAGCACTTCATGCTCATCCCGGTGTTCACGGTCGCCGAGAACGTCATGCTCGGGCACGAACCCACGAGGTTCGGCCAGGTGCTCGACCTCGCGGCCGCACGTGACCTGGTGCGCGAGATCTCGGCCCGCTTCGGGTTCGAGCTCGATCCCGATGCCCTCGTCGAGGATCTGCCGGTCGGCGTGCAGCAGCGGGTGGAGATCGTCAAGGCGCTCTCCCGTGACGCCAGGGTGCTCGTGCTCGACGAGCCCACCGCGGTGCTGACGCCGCAGGAGACCGACGAGCTCATGCTCACGATGCGCCGGCTCGCCGACAGCGGCACCTCGATCGTCTTCATCACCCACAAGCTCCGCGAGGTGAAGGCCGTCGCCGACACCATCACGGTCATCCGCCTCGGCAAGGTCGTCGGCTCTGCCGACCCGAGCGCCTCGACCGATGAGCTGGCCTCCCTCATGGTGGGCCGCGCCGTCGAACTCACCGTCGACAAGGCTGCGCCGAAGCTCGGGGGAGAGGTGCTCGTCGTCGAAGACCTCACCGTGTTCTCACCGACCGGTCAGCGCCTGCTCGACGACGTGACGTTCAGCATCAGAGGCGGCGAGATCCTCGCCATCGCCGGCGTGCAGGGCAACGGCCAGACCGAGCTCGCCGAGGCGCTCGTCGGGCTGCGGTCGAAGCTGCAGGGCTCGATCAAGATCGACGGCCAGGAGGTCATCGGGCACTCCGTGCGGCGCCTGCTCGACGACGGTGTCGGGTTCGTGCCCGAAGACCGGAAGGTCGACGGCCTCGTCGCCGAGTTCACGGTCGCCGAGAACCTCATGCTCGATCGCTCGTTCCAGGGCCCGTTCGTGAAGGGCATCGGCATCGACTTCGCCCATCGCGACGAGTTCGCCGCGCAGGCCATCCACGACTTCGACATCCGCACCCCGGATGCCGAGACGCTCGTCGGACGGCTGTCGGGCGGCAACCAGCAGAAGGTCGTCCTCGCCCGCGAGCTCGGCCGCGAGCTGAAGCTGCTCGTCGCGTCGCAGCCGACGCGCGGCGTCGACGTCGGCTCGATCGAGTTCATCCACGAGAGGATCGTCGAGGTCCGCGATTCGGGGGTTCCCGTGCTCGTCATCTCCACCGAGCTGGACGAGGTGATCGCCCTCGCCGACCGCATCGCCGTCATGTACCGGGGCACGATCATCGACATCGTCCCGGCCGACACGCCGCGCGAGAAGCTCGGCCAACTCATGGCGGGAGTGCACGCGTGACCGTTCGAGAGCCTCAGGGCGGCGGCCTCGACCAGACGTCTGGCGGCGCCTCGGCCGAGCTCGATCCGGTGCCCGAGTCGACGCCGCCGCGCGCGCGCCGCCAGATCGCCTGGAACGAGGTGATGCGCGACATCGCGTCGGGCGGCCTCGTGCGCACGCTGCTCGCGATCCTGCTCGCCCTCGTCGTCGGTGCGCTGCTCGTCGTGTTCACGAACGAGCGCGTCGGCGACACCCTCGGCTACCTGTTCTCGCGCCCGAGCGACTTCTTCAGCGCGGCGGGCCGTGCGCTCGCCGAGGCGGGCAACGCGCTCGTCCGCGGCGCCATCTACAACACCCGGGCCGACACGTTCGAGGCGGGGATCCGCCCGCTGACCGAGTCGCTGCGCTTCGCCGGTCCGCTCATCGCCGCCGGCCTCGGCATCGCGCTCACCTTCCGCTCCGGCCTGTTCAACATCGGCGGCCAGGGGCAGATCCTGCTCGCGGCGATCTTCTCGTCGTTCGTGGCGTCGCAGTTCCAGCTGCCGTTCCCGCTGCACCTCCTCGTCGCGGCTCTCGCCGGCTTCCTCGGGGCCGCGATCTGGGCGGGCATCGTCGGGTTCCTCAAGGCCCGCACGGGGGCGCACGAGGTGATCGTGACGATCATGATGAACTACATCGCCGTGTCGCTCATCACCTTCCTCATGCGCACGCCGGTCCTGCACGACATGGACTCGGGTTCGAACCCGACGTCGATCCCGCCGGAGCCGACGGCGGTGTTCCCGCTCCTTCTCGGCGAGGGCTACAACCTGCGCTGGTCGTTCGTGCTGTGCATCCTCGCCGTCGCCGTGTACTGGTGGCTCATGGAACGCTCGCCGGTCGGCTTCCGGCTGCGGATGGTCGGCCTGAACCTGGATGCCGCGCGCACCGCCGGCGTCAACGTCAACCGCGCGGCGATCACCGCGATGGTGCTCTCGGGTCTCTTCATCGGCCTCGCCGGCATCAACCAGTCGCTCGGCCGCGACGGGAACTTCGCGCCGAACGTCGACGCCGGGATCGGGTTCGAGGCGATCACCGTCGCCCTGCTCGGCAACTCCCGGGCGATCGGCGTGCTCTTCGCCGGCCTCCTGTTCGGCGCGCTGAAGGCCGCAGGCCCGGCCATGCAGGTCGCCGACGTCTCGCCCGAGGTGCTCGGAGTCGTGCAGGGCGTGATCGTGCTCTTCATCGCCGCGCCCCCGCTCGTGCGAGCCATCTTCCGCTTCATCCCCGAGCCCCGAGGAGTCGGCCGATGAGCACCGTCGCTACCCCCGCCGCTTCGCCGGAGACGACACCCCACCACTCGAACGCGCTCGCGCCGCGGTCGTGGCGCATCCCCGTGCTGCTGACCGTGCTCTCGATCCTCACGATCATCGCGTTCGGTGTCTTCGGCGACGACCGCGAGGTGCGGTTCGCCTGGGCCACGTCGGGCGACCTCCTCCCGCTCGACCCGACCCCGGCATCCCCGCGCGTGCTCGCCTGGGTGCTGGGCGCACTCGCGCTCGCCGCGTCGGTCGTCGCCCTGCAGTTCGCGTCGCGCCGCAAGCCGGTGCCGGTGTGGGCTTCGATCATCGTCGGGATCGCGTTCCTCGTGAGTCTTGTCGCGTGGGTCGGAGCCGGCGGCAGCGTTCCGGTGGTCTTCCTCCTCACCGGCGCGATCGGACTCTCGACCGCGATCGTCTTCGGCGCCCTCGCGGGGGTCATCGGTGAGCGGGTGGGCATCGTCAACATCGCCATCGAGGGTCAGCTGCTCGGCGGCGCCTTCGCGGCGGCGGTGGTCGCCTCGACCACCGGCAACTACGTGCTCGCGATCGTCGCGGCGATGGTGGTCGGCGGCCTCATCTCGATGGTGCTCGCGGCGTTCTCGATCACCTACCTCGTCGACCAGGTCGTCGTCGGCGTCGTGCTCATCGCGCTCGTGACGGCGATCACGAACTTCTTCTACTCGGCCGTGCTCGGGCCCCAGTCGGGGGCGTTCAACAATCCCGGCACGATGCCGCGCGTGGCGATCCCGCTGCTGTCGGACATCCCGGTGCTCGGCCCGGTGCTCTTCGACCAGCGTCCGACGACGTACCTGATGTTCGTGCTCGTACCGTTCGTGTGGTTCATGCTCTTCAAGACACGCTGGGGTCTGCGGGTGCGCGCGCTCGGAGAGCACCCTCTCGCGGCCGACACGGTCGGCATCAAGGTCAACCGCATGCGGTTCTGGACCGTCACGATCGCCGGTCTCATCGCCGGGCTCGGCGGCGCGTCCCTCACCATCGGCGGTGTCGGCGCCTTCGTGCGCGAGATGAGCGCCGGGCAGGGCTTCATCGCCCTCGCGGCGGTCATCCTGGGGCGGTGGAACCCCTGGTACGCGGCGCTCGCGGCACTCCTCTTCGGGTTCGCGAGCAGCTTCCGCATCTGGGCGGGGCAGGCCGGCGCGGCGATTCCGGCCGACCTCATCGCGATGACGCCCTACGTCGTCACGATCCTCGCCGTCGCGCTCGTCGCCGGTCGCGTGATCGCGCCGCGCGCCGCGGGCAAGCCGTACATCAAGGAGTAGACACCATGGGCTCTTTCGAGGAGCGCAGCATCGACTGGGCCGCACTGCGCGCGGCCGCCGCCGAGGCGATGGCGTGGTCGTATTCCCCGTACTCGGACTTCCCGGTCGGCGCGGCCGCCCTCGTCGATGACGGACGGATCGTGCAGGGCACCAACGTCGAGAACGCGTCCTACGGGGTGGGCCTGTGCGCGGAGTGCGGCCTCGTCTCCGCGCTCGCGGCCTCGGGCGGCGGCAAGCTCGTCGCCTTCTCGTGCGTCGACGGCCACGGCAACGTGCTCATGCCGTGCGGACGCTGCCGCCAGCTGCTCTACGAGTTCTCGGCTCCCGGCATGCTGCTCGAGACCGTCTCGGGCATCAAGACGATCGACGAGGTGCTGCCCGATGCGTTCGGCCCCCGTCAGCTCGAGGAGTTCAAGAACCATGGTTGAGGCCTTCGACGCCGTCGATCTGATCAAGACCAAACGGGATGGCGGCATCCTCTCGACCGCGCAGATCGACTGGCTCGTCGACGCCTACACACGCGGTTACGTCGCCGACGAGCAGATGTCGGCGATGACGATGGCGATCTTCCTGAACGGGATGGAGCCGCGCGAGATCAAAGACCTCACCCTCGCGATGATCGCGACGGGCGAGACCCTCGATTTCTCGGGGCTCGACAAGCCGACGACCGACAAGCACTCGACGGGCGGGGTCGGCGACAAGATCACCCTTCCGCTCGCGCCGCTCGTGGCCTCGTTCGGCGTCGCCGTGCCGCAGCTCTCGGGTCGCGGCCTCGGGCACACGGGGGGCACGCTCGACAAGCTCGAGTCGATCCCGGGCTGGCGCGCGAAGCTCTCCAACGAGGAGTTCATGCGGCAACTCGCGTCCGTGGGCGCCGTGGTCTGTGCCGCGGGGGCAGGACTCGCCCCCGCCGACGGGAAGCTCTACTCCCTCCGCGACATCACCGGCACGGTCGAGGCGATCCCGCTCATCGCGTCGAGCATCATGTCGAAGAAGATCGCCGAAGGCACCGCGTCGCTCGTGCTCGACGTGAAGCACGGCTCGGGCGCGTTCCTGCAGGACCCGGCGCGCTCCCGCGAACTCGCGGAGGTCATGGTGCGCCTCGGCAACGACGCCGGCACGAAGACCGTCGCTCTGCTCACCAACATGCACGTGCCGCTCGGGCTCGCGATCGGCAACGCGAACGAGGTGCGCGAATCGGTCGAGGTGCTCGCGGGCGGCGGGCCGGCGGATGTCGTCGAGCTCACCGTCGCCCTGGCGCGGGAGATGCTCGCTCTCGCCGGGCAGCCCGACGCCGCCGACGAGGCGGCGCTGCGGGACGGCCGCGCGATGGACTCCTGGCGCGCGATGATCCCGGCGCAGGGCGGCGACCCGGATGCCGCCCTCCCGACGGCTCGCGAGACGCAGGTGGTGACGGCGGACCGCGACGGCATCCTCGTGAAGCAGGAGGCGCTGCCGTTCGGGATGGCGGCGTGGCGGCTCGGCGCGGGCCGGGCACGCAAGGAAGACCCCGTGCAGCACGCCGCGGGCATCGACCTCCACGCGAAGCCCGGCGACACCGTCACGAAGGGGCAGCCGCTCTTCACCCTCTCCGCTGACGAGCCCGCCCGCTTCGCCCGCGCGCTCGAAGCCCTCGACGGTGCCTGGGCGATCGGTGACCCCGGCTCGCCCGTCGACGACGGCGGCCCGCTCATCGCCGGGCGCGTCGAGTAGGGGTACAGCCGACTCCCCGGGTAGTCCCCCTGTTGGGGGACCACTGCGCACTGCTACCTTGTGCGAGCATCCTTCGACCGTCGGGACAACGGTCGAGCCCCCCGCGGATGCGATCAGGGCACTTTTTTGGCATCCCCCGCTGAGCTCTGGTCTCCCCTACCCAGGAGACATTCCCGTGATCCGAAAGATCCTCGCGGCCTCGGCCGCGCTCGCGATGGGCGCCGGGTTGGCGCTCATCGCGGTCAGCCCGGCCGTCGCCGACGACGCCCTCACCGCCCCCGACGTCGTCAGCGCCGCGCCGCCGGACCCGACTGCATCACCGGACCCGACCGCCTCGCCGGACCCGACGGCCGCGCCGGGCCCGACGGCCGCGCCGGACCCGACCACGACGCCGTCGGACGAGCCGGATGCCGCGCCGCCGGCCAGCGATGCGTCCCCGCGCGTGGAGCAGCCCGACGGCGAGCTCGAGGAGGATCTCAGTGAGGCCGAACCCGAGTTCGCCGCGCGATTCGCGCCGGCGATGTTCGCCGCCGCAGCGGCCGCCCCGACGGTGCAGCAGTGCGCGGTGATGAACCCGGCGACCTACGTCACATCGACCGCAGGCATGTTCTTCGAGGACCGCGCCGGCGGTTCGCACACCCTCACCGCGACCGGGATGCAGATCAGCTGGGCCGCGGTCGGCGGTGACCTCAGCCTCGCGAAGTCCGCCGGGTACATCCCCGTGACCATCCCGTTCGAGGAGATCGGGTCTCCGGCGTTGGGCTACACGACGTCGACCGGCGCGAGTGCGGGCCTCAACCTCACGCTGTTCAAGGATGGCGCCTGGTGGGGCAACCTCGTGTACGAGCCGCTGTTCGCCGACTTCTGGATCAACAAGGCCGTGACCGGCATGCCCGTGGGTCCGAATCCCGGATACCAGCTCGCCTACGGCACGCTCGACGAATTCCTCACCGCGTTCGTCGCCAACGGCTGGGACGTCGACGTCGTCGCGGTCGGCTACTCCGGCGGCTCCGGCTCGCAGGGCACGGGCGTGGTGACGTCGCTCACCGCCGGCTGCGACACGTGGCTCTTCGCCTCACCGCCGCCGCCGACGAATCAGGCGTGCACGGCGTTCTCGTCGATCGTGGTGACGGATCTGGCGCAGTTGGATCTGTCGCAGTCGCGTGCGCTGGGTCACCAGGAGTTGGAGACGGGTGCGCTGCGGGTGTGGACGGAGGCTGC
>NZ_JBMRCP010000081.1:0-56316 GCF_057350545.1 Pseudolysinimonas sp.
CCGCTCGACGCCGACTTCGGCGCGCACCGCTTCTCGGTGCGCGGCATGATCGACCCGATCACCGGCGAGAAGCTCGCGGAGATCAGCGGCCACGTGTACGACTTCTGGCCGGGCACGGCGTCGGTGCGCAACACCGCGCTCATCTCGATCGGCCAGGGCGGCCTCGTCGCCACCGACGCGGGCCTCGCCCGGTCGTCGTCGCGCTGATCCCGGCACGCATGCGCTCGCTCGCGCGGGGCCGCTCGCGCGGGCCGGTCGGGCGGGGCCGCCCGCGCGGGCCGGTCGGGCGGGCTGCCGGCAACTCGTAGACTTCGGGGGTGCCGGAAATCACCCCCGACGTCGTCTCCCATCTCGCGAACCTCGCGCGTATCACTCTGATCGAGGAGGAGATCACCCGCCTCACGGGGGAGCTGGAGCAGATCGTCGAGTCGGTGGCGAAGGTCACCGCCGTCGCGACGCCCGACGTGCCGGCGACGAGTCACCCGATCCCGCTCGGGATGGTGACGCGCGACGATGTCGTCGGTATCACCCTCACCACCGAGGAGGCGCTCTCGGGCGCCCCGGCGAGCGAGGCCGGTCAGTTCAAGGTCGCGAGCATCCTGGGGGAGGAGCAGTGAGCGGGCTCATCCACAAGACCGCCGCCGAGCTCTCGGAGCTGCTCGCCGCGGGCGACGCGTCGAGCGTCGAGATCACGCAGGCTCACCTCGACCGCATCGCCGCCGTCGACGGTGACGTGCACGCCTTCCTGCATGTGAGCGACGCCGCCCTCGATACTGCGCGAGCGGTCGACGCGCAGCGCGCCGCCGGCGAGAGGCTCGGCCCGCTCGCCGGTGTCCCGGTCGCGATCAAGGATGTGCTCTGCACGCTCGACATGCCGTCGACGGCAGGGTCGCGCATCCTCGAGGGCTGGGTGCCGCCGTATGACGCGACGGTCGTCGCCCGGATGCGTGCCGCGGGGCTCGTGCCGCTCGGCAAGACGAACATGGACGAGTTCGCGATGGGGTCGTCGACGGAGCACTCGGCCTACGGCACCACGCACAACCCGTGGGACCTCACCCGCATCCCCGGCGGTTCGGGTGGCGGTTCCGCCGCGGCGGTGTCGGCGTTCGAGGCGCCGCTCGCGCTCGGCTCCGACACGGGCGGCTCGATCCGTCAGCCCGCTGCTGTCACCGGGTCGGTCGGCATGAAGCCCACCTACGGCGGCGTCTCGCGGTATGGTGCCATCGCCCTCGCCTCGTCGCTCGACCAGGTCGGTCCTGTGACCCGCACGGTGCTCGACGCCGGTCTGCTGCACGACGTGATCGGCGGTCACGACCCGCGCGACTCGACGTCCATCCCGGATGCGTGGCCGTCGTTCGCCGACGCCGCCCGGGCCGGGCTCCGCGGTGAGGGGCTGCGCGGTCTGAAGGTCGGTGTCGTCGCCGAGATGTCGCGCGAAGATCAGGGTTTCCAGCCCGGCGTGCTGCAGCGGTTCCAGGAGTCGCTCGCGCTGCTCGAGGCGCAGGGGGCCGAGATCGTGGAGGTGTCGGCGCCATCGTTCGAGTACGCGATCTCGGCGTATTACCTGATCCTCCCGGCGGAGGCGTCGAGCAACCTCGCCAAGTTCGACTCGGTGCGTTTCGGTCTCCGCGTCGACGTGCCCGGTGGGACGGTCGAGGATGTCATGGCCGCGTCGCGTGAGCAGGGCTTCGGTGCGGAGGTGAAGCGCCGCATCATCCTCGGCACGTATGCACTGTCGGCGGGCTACTACGACGCGTATTACGGGTCGGCGCAGAAGGTGCGCACGCTCATCCAGCGCGACTTCGACGCCGCGTTCTCGACGGTCGATGTGCTCGCGACGCCGTCGGCGCCGACGACGGCGTTCCCGATCGGGTCGAAGATCGACGATCCGTTGGCGATGTACCTCAACGATCTGACGACGATCCCGGCGAATCTCGCGGGTGTGCCGGGCATCTCGATCCCTGCGGGGCTCGCGCCGGAGGACGGGTTGCCGGTCGGCATCCAGTTCATGGCGCCGGTGCGTCAGGATGCTCGCCTCTACACGGTCGCTGCGGCGCTGGAGTCGCTGCTCGAGTCGCAGTGGGGCGGCACGCTGCTGTCGAAGGCGCCGGCGCTCTAGTCACCGCGGCCGCCGTGTGGCACGCAGGGGTCTTCGGTGGTCGAGGAGCGGCGCGGCCGCGTGTCGAGACCGCGCCCGGGTTCAGTCGACGGCGACGACGGTGCCTCCCGTGATGCGCACGAGTTCGGCGTAGGTGAGCGGGAACACGGCGTGTGAGTGTCCGGCCGCCGCCCAGATCTCGGGGAACTGCTCGAGCGCTTCGTCGACGTAGGTGCGCAGCGGTGAGGGATGCCCGACGGGGGCGACTCCACCGATGACCTGTCCGGTCGCCGCTTTGACGATCTCGGGGTTGGCGCGGCCGATTTCGGCTACCCCGATCCGTTCGGCGAGCGCGACGGTGTCGACCCGGTGGCCGCCGGACGTCATCACGAGGATCGGCTGACCGTCGGCGACGAAGACGAGTGAGTTGGCGATCGCCCCGACGTCGACGCCGAGCGCTGCGGCGGCTTCGGCGGCGGTGCGGGCGCCGTCGGGGATGTGGCGGACGCTGTCGGCTCCGGTCGCGCCGGCGGCGGTGAGGGCGGCGCGCACGGTCTCGACGCTGCGGGGGAAGTTCTCGGACACGCGTCGACGCTAACGTCTCGGGGCGCCCGCGCGCAGACGCGCTGCGACTCGTGATCGGGGTGGCAGGGGGATCGGACGTTGTTCCGGATCCCTCGACCGCGGCGGGATCACGACGAAGCCGTGGACGGCATCCTTCTCGATGCGCCAACCGTTGTGGTGGGTGAGCATGTGGTGGTGGCGGCAGAGCAGGATGCCATCGTCGATGTCGGTGCGGCCGCCCTTCCCGTAGGGGGTGCTGTGGTGGGCTTCGCACCAGGAGGCGGGGCGATCGCAGCCGACGAAGCGGCACCCGCCGTCGCGGGCGGCGAGGGCGAGTCGCTGCTTGGGGGTGAAGAGGCGCCGGGTGCGTCCGACGTCGAGGGGGCGGTGGCCGGTGCTGTCGAACGTGACGCGCTGCGTGCCGGCGTCGCACGCGACGCGGTCGGCCGTCTCGAGGGGCTGGGCGCCCTCGACGTCGCGGTAGAACGCGCCCCCGGTGCGCTCGACGAGGTCGCGCTCGGTGACGAGCACCTGCACGGCGTGCCGCCGCTCGCCGAGGAGTCGGTTCGGGTCGGCTTCGGAGCCGATGCGGATCAGGTCGATCAAGGTATCGAGGGCGATCTGCCGGGTGGTGCGCTCGTCGCGGACGAGTCGCTCGGCGGCCTCGACGGCCCCCGGGTCGACGAAGCGCGGGCCGCCCCTGCGTGGAGACGTCGCGGCGTCGTAGGCGGCGAGGAAGATCGCGTCGGAATCGGGGTCCATCACGGCGACCCACCGAGCGGTGCCGTCGGCCTGCAGGGTGCGGGTGAGTGACCGCTTCTCGCGGAGGGCGCGGTACCGGTCGCGCACGTGCGCGTCGTCGAGCTCGTCGCGGCACTCCCGTGCACGCGCCGCGAGCTTCTCGACGGGCATCGTCGGCGCGAGCGTGGCGAGTTCCGTAGCCGCATCGAGCAAGTCGTCGGCCGCCACCTCCGACGTCGGTGCGCCCAGCCCCGCGCGGATCACGTCGGCCTTCTCGACCGAGATGGCGCCCGAGGCGAGGCCGTCGCCGACCGGTGCGAGCCACGGTGCCCCGTCGACGGTGAGCAGCTCTCCGGCACGCACCATCGCGCCGGCCTCGCGTTTCGATGTGCCCGCGACCTCTTGGACGAGGTTCTCAGGAGTGCGCGCCCCGAGCCGCTGGGCGAGCCCCGCGAACCCGTCTTCGGGTCGTGACCGGTGCTTCATCTCGGCCGCGAACGCCGCGAGGGCGGACTCGACGATGCGCTTGACCTCACCCAGTTCGCGCGCCCCCGCGAGGAGCGCGTCGTCGTCGAGCGCGCTCGGGTCAGCGCCCAACCAGGGGCTGACGGGAAGCGGGGGAGTCATGCATCCATTCTCGCGACCTTCGAACGTATGTTCTAGGTAGACGCTCCATTCTCAGGATAAATCGTCGCCGCGAGGTCTGTGGAGGACTCAAGCGGGTCGCCCATGGCTCCGCGCTGCACCGCCAACTCGGGCGTCGGGAATCGTCGCGCTCGACCCGTCGCATGAGACGTGAGGTGCCACCGACGGCATTCCGCGCAGCGGTAGACACCGTTCTCGCGTCGCCCGAGAGCCACGAGTCCGGCGAGCTTCTGCTCGGCCCGCGACTCGCTGAAGTAGCTGATCTTGGTGCACACGGTGCGCACTCCTTCCGGGGAAGGGTGCGCGCGGCCTGACAGTCACCGACACCTGAGTGCGCGACGTGATCATCCGCACCGCTGGAGCGCAATACAAGCGTGCTCTCCGTGGCAGACACGGTAGCGGCATCCCGGTGGCTCCGCGACAAATACGATGGATGTCATGGCTAAGGCGGATCTCATGGATTACGACAAGGCGCTCGAACTCTTCGAGCCCGTGATCGGCCTGGAGATCCACGTCGAGCTGTCGACGAAGACGAAGATGTTCTCCGACGCGCCGAACCCGGCGAACTCCGAGAACCACGACGCCGCGCCGAACACCCTCATCACGCCCGTCGACCTCGGCCTGCCGGGAAGTCTCCCCGTCGTCAACGAGAAGGCCGTCGAGTACGCCATCTCGCTGGGGCTCGCGCTCGGCTGCGAGATCGCCACGTCATCCCGGTTCGCCCGCAAGAACTACTTCTACCCCGACCTCGCGAAGAACTACCAGATCAGCCAGTACGACGAGCCGATCGCGTTCGAGGGCTCGGTGACGGTCGAACTCGACGACGGCACGACCGTCGACATCCCGATCGAGCGGGCGCACATGGAAGAGGATGCAGGCAAGCTCACGCACCTCGGCGGTGCGACCGGCCGCATCCAGGGTGCCGACGCGTCGCTCGTCGACTACAACCGCGCGGGCGTGCCGCTCGTCGAGATCGTGACGAAGCCGGTGTTCATCCCGGAGGGTGCGCACGCGGGCGAGGTGGCGAAGGCGTACGTGTCGACGATCCGCGACATGGTGCGCGCGCTCGGCATCTCGGAGGCGCGCATGGAGCGCGGCAACCTGCGCTGCGACGCGAACGTGTCGCTGCGTCCGCGGGGGGCCGAGAAGCTGGGCACTCGCACCGAGACGAAGAACGTCAACTCGATGCGTGCGGTGGAGCGGGCGGTGAAGCACGAGATCCAGCGGCAGGCCGCCATCCTGCACGCCGGTGGCACCATCACCCAGGAGACCCGTCACTGGCACGAAGACAAGGGCACGACCTCGCCGGGTCGGCCGAAGTCGGATGCCGACGACTACCGCTACTTCCCCGAGCCCGACCTGCTGCCGATCGAGCCGCCGGCCGCCCTGGTGGCGCGTCTGCGTTCCGAGCTGCCCGAGGCGCCGGCCGTGCGTCGGCGGCGGCTGCGCGAGACGTGGGGGTTCACGGAACTCGAGTTCCGGGATGTCGCCAACGCCGGGCTGCTCGTCGAGATCGAAGACACCGTGGCCGCGGGTGCGGCTCCTGCGCAGGCGCGCAAGTGGTGGACGGGCGAGATCGCGCGGCTCGCCAACGCGTCGGGCGTGGAGCCCGCGTCGCTCATCTCGCCGCTGCATGTGTCGGAACTTATCGCTCTCATCGAGTCGGGTGAGCTGACCGACCGCCTCGCCCGTCAAGTACTCGAAGGAGTCGTGGCTGGGGAGGGGCGTCCGGCGGAGGTCGTCGCCTCACGCGGCCTCGCGGTGGTGTCGGATGACGGGGCGCTGCTCGCGGCGATCGACGAGGCGCTGGCGGCGCAGCCCGATGTGCTCGAGAAGCTGCGGGATGGCAAGGTTCAGGCGGCCGGGGCGATCATCGGGGCCGTCATGAAGGCGATGGGCGGGTCGGCGGATGCTGCCCGCGTGCGCGAACTCGTGTTGGAGCGGGCGGCGGGCTGAGTCGGAAGGCGCGCAGGCCTGAGTCGGCGCCAAGGCGCCGCGCCGGTCAGACGAGGGCGTCCGACCACGGTCGCGCGTGCGCGTCGACCGCGTCGATGATGCGGCGGAGGCGTTCGCGGCCACCCGTCGCGAGTTCCGCGGCGGGGTCGGCCGACGAGAGTGCGGCACGCCAGACGCCGCGACCCGCGAGCACGCCCGAGGCGCCGCCCCGGCAGGCGGCGGCGACCGCCGAGGGGAATCGCTCGTCGGCGACACCGTTCGAGAGCACGACCCACGGCACTCCGACCGCGTCGCTGATACGCGCGGCCTCCCGCTCGATGGTCGCGTCGTCGGCGCGACCGAAGGTCGGCAGCTGGGTCTTGTAGATGTCGGGGGAGACCCGGCCGAACTCGTCGGCGGCGCGCACGAGGGCGTCGTCGAATCCGGGGTGGTCGGGCGTGGCGGTCACGACCCCTTCGAGCAGGGCGAGCACTCCGAGTCGGCGGCACGCGTCGACGAATCGCCGAGCGTCGTCGAGGCGCGCGTGCGGGTCGGCCTCCGGGCGCCAGAACAGGTAGAGCTTCAGCGCACTGATCCCCCCGCCGGCGACGATGCGCTCCATCGACTCCTCGTCGAGACGCGCCTCGTGGAGGGGGCCGAAGCGTGGTTCTTCGAATCGGTCGACGGCGACGATGAGGCCGGTCTCGGGATGCTCGGTGCGCAGCGCGTCGATCGCGGCGGAACCGTACATCGGATCGCACAGCACCGCCGAGGCGGCGCCCGCCAGTTCGCGGGCGGCGAGGAGCTTGAACGCCTCGAGGTCGGCGTCGTCGTGCGGGCGCCCGGCATCGCGGAAGAGCGCGCGCATCGATTCGCGCGCGTCGAGCGCCACCATCGCGAAGCCGCCGGTCGGCCGGGCGATCGTCGTGAATTGCTGGGTGCGCGCGAGGTCGGGCATGTGGTCCTGTCGTTGAGGTGCCCCTCAGGGTAGGAAATGTCATTACAAACTGTCAACTCAGGGTCCACGGCGGGGCCCGTGAGCGCGTGTCGCGGGGGTGGATTCCGAGGGGGCGCGAGGATGGAATGCCCGCAGCGCCGGCGTCGAAGGGACCGTCGGGGCGGCGGGGTGCCGGCTCGCGAGGACACTCTCGACAGAATGTAAGTACATATGTCACTATGTGCTGACATGGGAATCCGAACGGCGATCACCCCAGTCGCATCCCAGCCCATCAAAGGAGATCGGTTATGAACAGAGGCACTACCCGCCGGCGGTTCCGCTGGCTGTCCGTCGCAGCGCTTGGCCTTGCGACGGCTCTTCTCGCCGCCTGCGCGGCGCCGGCCGACACCGGCGGAGACGACGGCCCCGCCGTCGGCATCGAAGACGTCAAGCTGGGCATCATCGGCTACAGCGCCGCCGATGCGACGCTCAACAAGACCGCCGAGGAGGTCGTCCGACTCGCCGAAGAGAACGGCTGGGAGACCGACTACCAGGCGGCGAACCCCGCGGGCGACCCGGCGAGCGCGAACTCGATCATGCAGGTCATGATCCAGAAGGGCGTTAACGTCATCCTCACGATGGCCTTCGACACCGGGACCCTCGGAGCCGGCATGGCGGCCGCCCAGGAGGCCGGCATCCCCGTGCTCGCGATGAGCGAGGCCGACCTCGGACCGGGCGTGGTCTGGGCGAGCAACGTCGGCTACGTTCCCGAGATGGGCGACCAGATCAAGGCCGACTTCGCCGACTCCGAGAAGGTCGAGGTGCTGAACCTGACCTACCTGCTCGCGACACCGGGTCAGGGTCGCAACCAGCTCATCAAGGACGTCGCCGCCGAAGACCCGAAGTTCAACCTCACCGACAAGGAGGTGCCGATCCCCGGTGCCGTCCAGGGTGGGCGCGACTTCACCGCCGCCTGGCTCGCCGCCAACCCGCCGACCGAGGGCGTCGATCTCGCGATCTACGCGGTGTTCGACCAGCCGGCCGAGGGCGCGGTCGCCGCGCTGAAGCAGGCGGGACGCACCGACGTGAAGATCTACAGCTACGACGCGACCCCGGCGGGACTCGCCCTGGTCAAGGAGGGCTACATCGTCGCCAACGTGCAGAACGGTCGCGCCGCGCAGGCCGGCCAGGCGATCGATGCCGTCGAGCGCGTCGCCTCGGGTGAGCTCACGCTCGAGAACCCCGAGTTCGTGCCCGCGGCCTTCTTCATCGTCACGACGGCGAACGTCGAGCAGTACGAGAAGGACTTCCCCGAGGCCTTCACCGAAGAAGGCGTCTAGTCCTCACCCGGCGGTGCTCGGGACCCCACGGCCCCGAGCACCGCCGCCCCCTTGTCCCCAGGAGCAGCCATGACAACCACGAATCGCACCGACCCCCTCGCGAGCGACGCCGCCATCCTGCGACGCTCGCGCCCCTTCCACCTCCACGCGCTCTCCTTCGGAGGCAAGTACGGCACGGTGATCGTGCTCGTGGGGATGACCATCTCCTTCTTCATCGCGGCCCCGACCACGTTCGGGAGCCCGGGGAACCTGCTGGCCGTCGTCACCAACCTCGCGCCCGGCGCGATCGTCGCCCTCGGCCTCACCATCTGCCTCATCGCCGGCGACTTCGACCTGAGCATCGGCTATCAGGCCTCGATCGCGGGCGTCTTCATCGTCGGGCTGCTCAGCGGCCTCGGCGTGCTCGGTGTCAGCGGCCCCAGCCCCGCTGACGGCTCGGGCCTCCCACTCTGGATCGCCATCCCCATCGTGTTGGCCTTCGGCGTCGTGTTCGGGTTGATCAACGGGATCGTCGTCACGAAGTTCGGCGTCAACGCCCTCATCGCCACCCTCGGCACGGGCACGATCCTCTTCGCGGTGAACCTGCTCTACGGCAACGGCGTCACCTACGGCGTGCGCGACGACGGCTCGTTCCTGCGGATGGCGATCGGCAAGGCGTTCGGCGTCGTGCCGTGGCCGATCATCATCCTCGTCGTCTTCGCCGTCGGGGTCTGGCTCATGCTCAACATGACCCGGCTCGGCCAGCACATCAAAGCGGTGGGGGACGACCCCGAAGCCGCCCGTCGGCTCGGCATCAGCGTCGATCGCACGCGGATCTACGCCTTCATGATCACGGGCTTCTGCGCCACGGCGGGCGGCATCATGCTCGCGGCCTCGCTCGGTTCCGGCGACGCCAACGCGGGCGATGTGTTCCTGCTGCAGGCCTTCGCTGCCGCGTTCCTCGGCTCGGCCGCTCTGCGCGACGGGGAGTTCCACGTCATCGGCACCCTGCTCGGCTGCCTCACCGTCGCCATCGGCTTCAACGGCCTGGCGATCTTCAGTGCCCCGCCCTTCACCCAGTACCTGTTCGCCGGCGGGCTGCTCGTCATCGCCGTCGCGCTCAGCACGCTGAGCCGCAAGTACGTGTCGGACCTGTGAGCGCGGCGATGAAAGAGGAGACGATGACCGACGTCCAGACCCAGCCCGTGCTCGAGGTGCGGGGCGTGCACAAGTGGTTCGGCGGGCTGCACGCACTCGATGACATCTCGTTCACGATCCGTCCCGGCGAAGCCGTCGGGCTCGTGGGCGACAACGGCGCCGGCAAGTCGACGCTGCTGAAGACCATCTCGGGAGTGCACGAGCCCGAGACCGGCGCGCTCGCGGTCGACGGCCAGGAGGTGCACTTCGACAGCCCCGCGTCGCCGCGCCGGATCGGCATCGAGACGGTCTACCAAGACCTCGCACTCGTCGGGCGCTTCACGATCTCCGAGAACTTCTTCCTCGGTCGTGAGCTGCGGCGTCTGGGCTTCCTGCGGAAGCGCGAGATGCGTCGCCTCACCGATGAGGCGCTCGCGAAACTCGACGTGCGCGTGCCGTTCCAGAACCGCAAGGTGTCGAAGATGTCGGGCGGTCAGCGTCAGGCGGTCGCGATCGCGCGCGGCGCCTACTGGGGCACCAAGATGCTGCTGCTGGATGAGCCCACCGCCGCCCTCGGCGTGCGCGAGTCGGCGGAGGTACTGCACCTCCTCGACGGTCTCAAGGAGAGCGGCCTCACGATGGTGCTGGTCACGCACAACATCGATCACCTGTGGCGGGTCTGCGACCGCATCCTGGTGCTGAGGCGGGGCCGGTTGGTCGCCGATCTGGCGAAGGCGGATGTCTCGCCCGCCGAGGTCGTCGCGCACATCACGGGCGCGACCGAGGCCACGATCACCGCCGCGTCGTCGGCTGAGGCGGTGCAGACCTCCGCCGAGGCCGTGACGGCCACGGAGACGGGATCGGTTGCGTCCGCGAAGAAAGCCGCCACCGAGAAGCCCGCCACCGCGAAGCAGACGGAGAAGAGCGGATGACGGCGGCGCCCTACGACGGCACCGGCAGCCGGAGCCCCCAGTGGTGGCCCTCCCGCTACGGCGCCGACGACGAGCGGGGCTCCCTCAACGAGATCACTCCCGAACGCACGATGGCGGCGCTCGCGCTCCCCGGTTCGGGTCGCATCATCGAGCTCGCCCCGGTACTGGAGAGCGACATGCCCGGGCCGGCCCGGCGCGACTGGCGTCAGATCATCCTCGCCGAGAGCGCGCTGCCCGGTCACACCGACGACCCCTCCGAGTGGACCGGGTTCGAGGAGTACATGATGAGCTCGGCCCACGTGGGCTGCCACGTGGACGGCCTCGCTCACAACGGCATCGCGGGCCGCGGCTACAACGGCATCCACTACTCCGAGTTCCTCGCGCGCGACGGTCTCCGACGCCTGGGCGCCGAGAACATGGGCCCGTGGGTCACGCGCGGCGTCTGTCTCGACATCGCCGCGGTGCGCGGGGTTCCGATGCTCGCGGCCGGCGACATGATCACCGTCGACGACGTCGAGGCGGCCGAGCGGCGGCAGGGGGTCGAGGTCGGTCCGGGGGATGCGGTGCTGCTGCACACCGGATGGATGTCGCTCTGGCAGGTCGACAACGAGCGGTTCCTCGACGGCGAGCCGGGTGTCGGATGGGACGTGGCGCACTGGCTCACGGAGCGCCGGGTGTCGGTCGTCGGCGCCGACAACTGGGCCTTCGAGGTGATCCCGTTCGAGACTCCGGAGCGGGCCTTCGTGGTGCATCAGCACCTTCTCGCCGAGACGGGCACCTACATCATCGAGAATGTGCGCACCGCGGACCTCGCCGCCGGCGGTCACAGCGCATTCCTGTTCATCATGACGCCCATCAAGGGCGCGGGATCGACCGGAGCGATGGTCTCGCCCATCGCGGTCGTGTGAGGCGGGGAACGTGAGGGGATTCGACGGAGCCACGGCGGTCGTCACGGGCGGCGCATCCGGCATCGGCCTGCGCGTCGTGGAACGGTTGCACGAGGCGGGTGCGCACGTCGTGGTGGCGGATCGCGATCCGGCCGCACTGGAGGCCGTGAGCGCTGAGCGGGGCGAGCGCATCCATCCGATTCAGGTGGATGTGCGCGACGAGCACGACATCGAACGGATGATGGCGATCGCGCGGGATCTCGGCGGGTTGAAGCTCGCCGTCAACGCGGCCGGCATCGGCGAAGGCAGCGCGGTCGTCGATCAAGACCTCGAGACCTGGAACAAGGTGCTGGGCGTCGTGCTCACCGGGGTCTTCCTCGCGGTCAAGCACGAGGCGCGCGAGCTCATCCGGCTCGGGGCGGGCGGCGCGATCGTCAACGTCGCGTCGATCAACGCGAACATCCCGACCTGGGGCTCGGCCGCGTACTCGGTGGCGAAGTCCGGTGTCGAGATGCTGACCCGCTCGTCGGCTTACGAGCTGGCCGAGCACGGCATCCGCGTCACGTGCGTCTCGCCCGGCCTCGTTGACACCCCGATGGCGGCGCGCACCGGCAACATGACGCCGGCCGTGATCGACCGTTGGCTCGAGCACACCCCGCTCGGCCGGGTGGGCACGCCCGACGACATCGCGTCGGCGATCCTCTACCTCGGGGGAGACGAAGCCACCTGGGTCACGGGCCACAACCTCGTGGTCGACGGCGGGCTGAGTCACACGGCCGGCCCCATCACGCGCGACGTGGTCTAGCCGCGGAGGCCGTCGTTTCTACGGGTAGACGACGGCTTTGAGGCAGAGCGGGTCTTGCACGGCGGCGATGGCCTCCGCGTACTGGTCGAGTGAGAACCGGTGGGTGATGAGCCCGTCGGGTACGACGCGGCCGCCTGCCAGCAGGTCGACGGCGCGCGCGATGCAGTTGGTCTGCGAGAACGCGCCCGTGATCCGCAGCTCCCGCCGCATCACCTCGTAGGGCGGGATGCCGATCACGATGTCCTCGTCGGCCATGCCGTAGACGAAGTAGGTGCCCCCGCTGCGCACGAGCGGCAGGCAGTTGGCGGGATGCGACGTGGTGTCGATGACGACATCGAACCCCTCCGGCTCGTCGTCGAGCAGTTCCTCGAAGCTCGCGGTGAGGTCGTCGGGGTCGGTGATCACGGCGCGGGTCGCCCCGTTGCGCACGGCGATGTCGAGGTTGTGCGGCGACGGCGCGGCCATCGTGACCGACGAGGCCCCGCCCCTCGCCAGGAGTTGGGAGAGGATCTGCGCGGTCGGCCCGCCCCCCACGACCAGCACGCTCGACCCGGGGCGCATCGACAGCACGTCGAGGGCGTGCACGGCGCACGCGGTCGGCTCGGCCAGCACGGCGGTGTCGACATCCATGGCGCCGATCCCGACGGTGCGCGCCGACTCCACGACGATGTGCTCGGCCGCGCTGCCCGGCAGCGAGAGTCCGTAGCCCCAGAGCCGCACGCACTGGGTGCCGCGACCGGACTGGCACATCGTGCACCACCCGCACGGCACCGCGGTGTCGACGACCACGCGGTCGCCGAGCGAGAAGTTGCCGGCCCCACGCCCGATCTCGATGACCTCGCCGACCATCTCGTGGCCGGGGGTGAGGGGGTACTCGGCGCCGAATCCGCCGTTGTGGATTCTCAGGTCTTCCGGGCAGACGCCCGAGGCGAGCACCCGCAGGCGCAGTTCGCCCTGCCCCAGCGGCACGTCGGCCATCTCGCGGACGACGGGCGTGCGGATGCTGTCGTAGCGCACAGCCCGCATCCCAGCACCCTCTCGAGACGCCCGCGCGTCCGTCCCCTCCACTATCCCACTCGCGTCGTCATCGACCGAGTGCGGCGACGATCTCGGCACGCGTGGCGATCGCGGTGCTCGTCCCGGGGCGGGTGACGCAGATCGACGCGGCGACCGTTGCGGCACGGAGGGCGTCGTCGAGCGCCGCACCGTCGGCGAGCCAGGCGACGAGGGCCCCGACGAACGCGTCGCCGGCCGCGGTGGTGTCGACGGCCTCGACCGCGCGGGCCGGGATGTCGTGCGTGACCACGCCCTCCCGCACCACCAGGGCTCCCCGCTCGCCGCGCGTCATGATGACGAGTCCGACCCGCCGGCTGAGCGCGACGGCGGCCTCGTGCGCGGTGTCGGAGGCGGCGAGCTCGCACGCCTCGATCTCGTTGGGCACGAGGATGTCGACCAGATCGAGCAGCTCGGGTCCCGTCGCGAGCACGGGAGCGGGAGTGAGCACGGTGCGGACGCCTGACGCGCGGGCGGCCGCGAAGGCCTCGCGGATGAGCGGCACGGGGCGTTCGAACTGCGCGACCAGGAACCGGGCGCCGTCGAGAGCGTCGTGGTCGGAGAACGACGTGATCGCGGAGTTGGCGGCGGGCACGATCGCGATGGCGTTCTCGCCGCCGTCGATCACGGTGATGTGGGCCGTCCCGGTCGCTCCCGAGACGGTCTGCAGTCCGTCGGTCGCGACGCCCGCCTCCCGCAGGCAGGCGCGCACGCGCACGCCGAAGTCGTCGTCGCCGACCGCCCCGAGGAACCCGACGTCACCTCCCGCCCGCGCGGCCGCGATCGCCTGATTGAGACCCTTCCCTCCAGGGACCGTGGTGAACTCCGTCGCGAACACCGTCTCGCCGGCGCGGGGGAGCCCTGCCTGCCGCACCACGTGATCGATGCTCGCGCTGCCGAGCACGACGATCGCGCTCATGCGTCGCCGCGCTGCAACCAGCTCGGTGTCGTCTGGTAGGTGCCGCGCGCCGCCGTGAAGCCGCCGTCGACGTGAAGGATCTCTCCGGTCACGTACGACGAGGCGTCGGTCGCCAGGAAGACGACGGCGCCGCCCCACTCCTCGAGCCGGCCGATCCGCCGCATCGGCGTGCGGCTCTCCACCCATCCCCGGAAGCCGGGGTCGCGCAGGAAGCTCTCGGTCATACGGGTGACGAAGTGGTTGGGCGCGATGGCGTTCACCCGCACGTTGCGGTCGGCCCATTCGATGGCGAGCTGCTTCGTCATCCCCTCGACCGCCGCCTTCGACGCGGTGTACGACAACGGCCCCCACTCCATGCCGCCGTCGGCCGACATCGAGCTGATGTTGATGATCGACCCCGAGCCGCGCTGCAGCATGTGCGCCCCCACCTCGCGGCAGAACAGGAAGGTGCCGGTGACGTTCGTCTCCATCACCCGGCGGAACTTCTCCACCGAGGCGACCTCGCTGAACGGGGAGGTGCCGTCGCTCGTGCCGGCGCTGTTGACGAGGGCGTCGATGCGGCCGTACTCGTCGAGCGCGCGCGCCACGACGTCGCGCACCGCCTGCTCGTCGGTGACGTCGGCGACGAGGGTGAGCAGCGAGCCGTCGGGCCCGGGCCAGTCGCGGGTCAGCTCGCCGAGGTGCTCGACGGAGCGACCGGTCGCCACGACGCTCATGCCGTGCCGCGCGAGGGCCCTCGCCGACTCGGCGCCGAGGCCGGAGCTGGCGCCGGTGACGAGGGCCACGCGGTGGTCGGGAGAACTCATCCGTCGATCTTGTACGAGTAGCCGGTCGAGCCCTCGTGGAAGAACGTCTCGGCGTTGTCGATCGTGACGATCTCGGTGCCGTTGTCGATGTACTCGGGCACCTCCTCGCCGGCGTACACCTTGAGGGCGTACTCGATGGCGTTCTCGGCGAGCTGTGCCGGGAACTGCGCGACCGCGGCATCCGACCGTCCCTCGAGGATGTCGTTGATCTGCTGCACGAGCACGTCGAACGTCACGCTCAGCGCCTCGTTGCCCTGCTCGTCGAGCACCTGGTTGACCGCGAGCCCGGTGGGTCCGCAGGTCGAGTAGATGGCGTCGAGGTCGGGGTTGGCGACGATGAAGTTGCGCGCGACGTTCACCGCGGTGTCGAGCTGGCAGCCGTCGGCCTCGGAGGAGAGGGTCACGGTGATGCCGTTCGCCTCGAGCTCGGCCTGCAGGTTCTCATAGCGGTCGAGCAGCAGCGGGATGCCCGGGATGCCGATCATGATGCCGACCTGGTCGCCCGGCTCGAGCTGGCTCACGAGGTACTCGCCCATGGCCTGGCTCGCGGCCGGGTTGTCGGTCGCGATGAAGGTGGTCTGCTTGCCCCAGTTCGGCACCTGCTGGTCGATGAAGATCACCTCGACGCCGAGCTCGACGGCGCGGTCGAGCACCGGGATGAACGCGTCGCCGGGAGGGGCGATCGCGAGCACGTCGATGCCCTGGGCGAGCATCGTCTCGATCCTGGCGATCTGCTGCGTGGGGTCGCCGGCGCCGTCGCCGTTGCCTTCGAGGTAGGCGATGCCCTGCTCTTCGGCGGCCGCGACGAAGGAGTCGCGCACGACGCCGTAGTAGTCGTCGACGGCCGGCACCGAGAAGCCGATGGTGATCTCGTCGTCTTGCCCGGTGCCTCCTCCGCCGGTCGTGCAGCCGGCGAGGGCGATCGTCGCGACGGCGGCGATCGCGAGGGGGATGCTGCGTGACGTCATTGTCTCTCCTTGCGTGGGTGGGTGGATCAGGGTGATGGCGGTTCGGTGGGCGTCGCGCCGACGATGAGCGACACGAGCCGGGCGTGGTTCTGCGGGGTCGGCACCTCTTCGCCGACGACCTGGCCGCGGCGGATGACGATGGCCCGGTCGGCGAGGTCGCTGACCTCCTGCATGTTGTGCGAGATGAGGATCACCGAGACGCCGTTGTCGACGAGCAGCCGCACGAGGTCGTGCACGCGCGCGCCCTCGCGCAGGCCGAGGGCCGCGGTGGGCTCGTCGAGGATGACGATCTTCGAGACGAAGGCCACGGCGCGGGCGACGGCGATCGCCTGGCGCTGACCGCCCGACATCTGCGCGAGGTCGGCCTTGATGTCGGGGATGCCGACGCCGAGCCGGTCGAGGGTGGCGCGGGTCTCGGCGAGCATCGTGCGCTCGCGCAGGATCCCCAGTCGGCCCGCCCAGCGCGGCCAGACGAGCTCCCGACCCGCGTAGAAGTTCTGCGCGGCCGACAGATTGCCGAAGAGTGCGAGGTCTTGGTAGACCATCTCGATCCCGTGGTCGCGCGCGTCTCGCGGGGTGCGGAAGTGCACGTCGGCGCCGTCGACCACGATCCGGCCCGCGTCGGGCACGTGGGTGCCGGCGATGCACTTCACGAGGGTGGACTTTCCGGCACCGTTGTCGCCGAGCACGGCGAGCACCTCTCCGCGCCCGAGGGTGAAGCTGATGCCGCCGAGGGCGCGCACGGCTCCGAAGCTCTTGAACAGGCCCTCGACCTCGAGCACCGGCGAGGCGTCGGTGCGTGCGCCGCTCACAGGGTCCCCGCATTCGCCTGGATGGTGCGGATGCGTCGCTCGACGCCGGTGCGCACGACATCCAGTTGGACGGCGAGCAGGATGGTCGCGCCCACCAGCAGGCCCTGGAGGAACGGCGAGAAGCCCATGAGCGCGAGGCCGTTGCGGATCACGCCGATGAGCAACGCTCCGATGAGGCAGTTGGCCACGGTGCCGCGTCCGCCCAGGATGCTCGCGCCGCCGATGATGACGGCGGCGATGGCATCCAGCAGCCCGCCTGCGGCCTGCCCGACCGTCGCGCTGGCCCCTCCGATGTTGCCGGCCAGCAGCACTCCGGCGAGACCGGCCATGCCGCCGCAGATCACGTAGGCCGACACGAGCACGCCCGGCACGGGGATGCTCATGCGCTTGGCGGCCTCGGTGTCGCCTCCGACGGCGAAGATCCAGCGGCCCCACTGGGTGCGCTTGAGGAAGATGCTCGCGACGATCGCCACGACGGCGACGAGCACCGCGGGCACCGGGATGATGCCGAGGAAGCCGCGTCCGAGGAAGTTGACGAGGTCGGGCATCCCGGGCAGCGGCTGACCGCGCGTGATGACGGTGCCGATGCTCTGCGCGATGGAGAGCATCGCGAGCGTGACGATGAACGGATGGGGGATCTTGCCGAGCACGTAGGCGAGTCCGTTGACCAGGCCGACGAGCAGCCCGGTGCCGATCATCGCCAGCACGACGAGCACCCCGCTGGCGGCTCCGAGCGGCGAGAAGACGAGCCAGCCGATGACGGTGGCGAGGGCCATGGTCGAGCCGATGGAGAGGTCGATGCCGCCGGTCACGATCACGACGAGCGAGCCGATCGCGAGCACGGCCACCGCCGAGCTCTGCAGCAGCACGTTCTGGAGGTTGACCACCGAGAAGAACACGGGACGGGCGAGGCCGATCGCCACGCACAGCACGACCAGGATCACGATCGGCCCCGCGCCGAGCAGGCGGAGCGAGATCTCGAGCAGCCGGGCTCGGGAGGGCGCGCCCCTCATGACCTGCTGGCTGGAGTCCACGATGACTCCCCTTTCCCGAGCGAAGGTGGGGTTGAATGTCAGTACAAATACGACGTTTCGGGCAGCCTACGAAGAGCCGCGGACCGCTGTCAAGATTTGTCAGGACATTTAATCTCGGAGAGGGTCACGGGTTCGGCGGCGACGTCGCCAGCAGCACCGTGAGCATCTCGGTGCCCGTGTTACGGATGCCGTGGTCGCACCACGCGGGCATGTAGATGAACGAGCCCGGACCGACCTCGCGATCGCCGCCGTTGCGCAGCATCAGGCCAGTGCCCGAGATGATCACGTACGTCTCTTCGGTCTCGTGCGAGTGCAGCTCCATCTCGGCGTGCGGCGGCACGTAGAGCATGACGATGCTGTGGTTCACCGACGGGGCCTTGGGGTTGGTCGGGTGCACGACGCGCACGGCCGAGACCGGCGACGTGTCGTCGCTGTAGTAGATCGGCAGGCCGTCCTGCACGGTCAGCACGACCGCCTCCTGCTTCTCGTCCGGCTTGGGAACGGTGGGCGTGAGGCTTCCGTGGCTCGGCAGCAGCTTGTGGGTGAGCGACATGGTTCTCTCTTCTCGACTCGAGGGGTGGATGCGGTGGTCAGGCGCCGGGCACGTCGACCCGGCAGCGCATGAGCACCGAGCGCGGCGACCCGAGCCGGTTCCAGCTCTCGGCCGGCGGTGCGCAGCACAGGAACAGATCGCGCCGGTCGTCGCCGCCGAGGGCGACGGCGTAGACGCTCAGCCCGGTCTCGACGAACTCGACGACGGTGCCGTCGGCCGCGACCCGGCTCGCGCCGTGGCCCTTCGCGTCAGCGACCCAGATCATGCCCTCGGCGTCGCGGGCGATCCCGTCGGGCAGCAGCGCGAGCGACTCGGTGAGCTCCGGGATGTCGTAGGAGCCCGGGTCGTCGTCGAAGGCGACCCACACGCGACGATTGCTGAGCGTGCCGGCGTCGTAGTCCCAGGCGGTGATGCGGCTGCGGAAGCTCTCGACCGCGTAGAGCACGCCCGCGGGCTCGTCGATGGCCATCCCGTTGGGGAACACGACGTCGTCGGCGGCGACCGAGACCGCGCCGTCCGGCATGACGCGCAGCAGCGAGGTCGGCAGGGCCTCCCGATCGTTTGCGGGATTCATCCCGAAGTCGCCGATGATCGCGATGCCGGCCGAGTCGATCGCGAGGTCGTTCGAGGGGCCCGACACGAGGTCGGCGAAGTCGGCGACGACCTCCGTGCGGGTGCCGTCCCAGGCGAGCAGCCGCCGGTCGAGCATCGACGAGATGCGCAGCTCGCCGTCGGGCATGAAGCCGAGGCCCGACGGCCTGCCCTCGACGATGCACACCGTCTCGGCCGTGAGCGGCCCGGGGCGCGAGACGTCGAAGCGCAGCACCCGGTGCGTGTAGAAGTCGCTGGCCCACAGCATCCCGTCGTGCCACCGCGGGCCCTCGAGCAGCGTGAAGCCCTCGGCGGCGACGGTGGCCGTGCGCTGGATCGTCATCGCGGTCAGCCCTTGTCGTTCATGCCGACGTCACCGCCGACGATCAGGCCGCCGTCGACGGGAAGCTGCACGCCGGTGACGTACGAGGCCTCGTCGGAGGCGAGGAAGACGACTGCCGCGGCCAGATCGTCGGGCACGCCGATGCGTCCCACCGGGATGCGCGCCTCGTACTGGCCGACGACGTCGGGCGTGTAGACGTCGGAGTTGAGCCGCGAGTGCACGGCGCCCGGCGCGATCGCGTTGACCGTGATGCCGTGGGGGCCGAGCTCGACCGCGAGCGCACGCGTCAGTCCGTACACGCCGCCCTTGCTCGTGACGTACGCCGAGCCGTTCGTGAAGGGCTGCACGAGCGAGACCGACGACACGTTGATGATGCGGCCCGCGGCATCCCGTCGACGCATCGAGCGCGCCGCGACCTGCGCGCCGTAGAAGTAGCCGTCGAGGTTGGACCCCAGCTGGGCTCGCCAGTGGTCGTCGCCGGTCTCGAGGAAGGGTTTCACCATGAGGCGGCCGGCGTTGTTGACCCAGATGTCGATCGGGCCGAGTTCGTCTTCGACGGCCGCGCCGAACTCCTCCACCGAGGCGCGCACCGACACGTCGCCCTGCCGGGCGAGGAACCGCCGACCGGCGCCCTCGACCGACGACCGGGTGCTCGCGATGTCGTCCTCGGTGAGATACAGCGTCGCGATGTCGGCCCCGGCCTCCGCCAGCCCGCGCGCGAGCGCCTGACCGATCCCGCTCGACGCTCCGGTCACGACGGCCACCTTGCCGCTCAGATCGAACACTTCCGCCTCCTTGTCATCCCGTGGCTCAGACGGGCTGGTACTCGCCCTCGACGGCGGGAACGCGCTCCGCGACGGGCGCGGCTCCGTCCCGGCCGAGGTGCCGCCAGATGGCCTCGACGAGCGACTGCGTCGACAGGCCGTACTTCTCGAAGAGGTAGGGCGCCGTGCGCGATCCCTCGGCGAAGGTGTCGGCGAGACCGACGCGCCGCAGCGGGCGTGCCAGTCCGGCCTCCGCAATCGCCTCCGCGACGGCGGAGCCGAGACCGCCCGTGACGAGGTGGTTCTCGGCCGTCACCACGAAGGGTGCCCGGGCGATCGCGCCGAGGATGGTCGCGGTGTCGAGCGGCTTGATCACCGGAACGTTCACGACCTGCACTGAGATGCCGGCCGACCGCAGGGTGCGCTCGGCCTCGAGACCGGCCGCGAGCATCATGCCGTTGGTGACGAGCGTGACGTCGTCGCCCTCGGTGAGCACCTGCGCCGTCGTGAGCGACAGCTGGTGGTCGTCGCCGAAGATGACCGGGATCTCGCCGCGCTTGAGGCGCAGGTACACGGGACCGTCGATCGTCGCCAGCAGCGGCACGACCTGCGCGGTCTCGACGGCGTCCGCCACGTCGATCACGGTGAAGTTGGGCAGCACCCGGGTGATCGCGACATCCTCGATCGCCTGATGGCTCGGCCCGCCGGGGCTCGAGACCCCCGGCATGAAGCCGATGATGCGCACCGGGAGGTTGGGGTAGGCGACGGCGTTCACGAGCTGGTCGTACGGGCGCCGGGTGGCGAAGACCCCGAACGTGTGCACGAACGGCTGGTAACCCGACCGGGCGAGCGCCCCGGCGAGGCCGATCATGTTCGCCTCCGCCATCGCGGCGTGGATGAACCGGTCGGGGAACCGCTCCTGGAAGAGGTCGATCTCGGTCTGGCGCGACAGGTCTCCCGACAGGCACAGCACGTCGTCGCGCTGTTCGGCGAGGGCGACGAGTGCCCGCCCGTAGGGCTTCAGCTCGACCGGATAGGGCGGGTTACGCATGGTCGAGTTCCTTCAGTGCCGCCGCGGCGAGCTCGGGCGGGAGTTTGATGAAGTGGCCGTCGGCGTCGGACGGGAGCGCCGCGAGACCGTGCGCGGTCGATGTCCTCGCGATGATGACGGAGGGCAGCGCGCTCTCGAGGGCGCGGTCGAACGCCGCGACGAGGGCATCCGGGTCGTGGCCGTCGACGTCTTGGGCGTGCCAGCCGAACGCCGTCCACTTGTCGGCGATCGGCTCGAGCGTCGTGATCGTGTCGACGGGTCCGTCGACCTGCGAGTTGTTGGCATCCAGCAGCACCGTGATGCGGTCGAGGCGGCGGTGCGCGGCGAACATCGCCGCCTCCCACACCTGTCCCTCTTCGAGTTCGCCGTCGCTCACGAGCACGTAGACGCGACGCTCGGTGTCGCCGCGGAGCGCGTCGGCGAGTGCGAATCCGGCCGCTCCGCTCAGCCCCTGGCCGAGGGAGCCGCAGGTGAGCGCCACGAGCGGCGTGCGCTCGGTGCCGATCGCCTCGAGCGAGGAGCCGTCTTGCCCGTAGGTCGCGAGGTCGTCGTCGGTCAGCAGTCCGAGCTCGGCCGCCGCCGCGTAGGCCGCGATGACGTAGTGGCCGGGGGAGCAGACGAACCGGTCGACGTCGGGGCGGAGGTAGCGGGCGTAGAGGGTGGCGATCGTCTCTGCGCTCGACAGCGCCTGGCCGAGATAGCCGAAGCCCTGCGGCCGGATCATCTCGACCGCTCGGCGGCGGATGCTGCGCGCGAGCTGTTCGATCGACACCTGGCCGTCTTCGGTCATGGTTCGATATTGTCAGTACATTCGGCCAGTTGTAAATACATTATGCTGACCAACGTTTCGGATGACCCCGTTTCGCATGACCCCGATTCGGATGACACGTCGAGGAGGACCTGTGATCACCCTGACCGCTCCCGCGATCGAAGTCGACGTCGACGAGGAACACGGCGCGGTGATCACGGCGGTGCGTGACGCGAGCGGCCGCAACGCCATCGCCCACTACGACTGGGAGACGCCGATCCTTCCCTCCCGCGGGCTCTCCTACGGCAACGACGACCTCGACTTCCACGCCGGCTTCCGCGGCGGCTGGCAGGAGACCTTCCCCAACGCCGGGCAGACCTCGGTGGTCGACGGCGTGCCGCATCCGTTCCACGGCGAGGCGACGACATCCCGATGGACCGTGCTGGAACGCAGCGCCGACCGGTGCGTGCTCCACGTGCCGGTGCGCTCGCCGCTCGAGCTGCGACGCACGATGTCGCTCGACCCCGAGCACGCGGTGCTGCGGCTCGACGAGGTCGTCACCAACGTCGGCGAAGTCCCCGTCGACTTCGTGTGGGGCCACCACCCGGCGTTCCCGGCCACGGCGGGAGCGCGCATCGACTACCCGGCGGGAGCGCGCATCCGCCCCGACATCGAGCGCGCGGTCGGCGTCGCCCTCGAGCCGGCCGAGTGGCCGATCGTTCCCCTCGCGGCGGGCGGCGAGATCGACCTGTCGGTGATCCCCGACGAGCCCGTGCACCGCTTCGCCTACGTCGACGCGCTGACCGAAGGATGGGCGGCGCTGCGGCAGCCCGCGGGCGGCGTGAGCGTCGGACTCGCCTGGGACCTCGCGGCCTTCCCCTACTCCTGGCTCTGGATCCAGCGCGACGATCCCGGCTTCCCGTTCTACGGCCGCGCGCGCTGCATTGCGATCGAGAGTCAGACCGCGTGGCCCTACGACGGGCTCGCGGGCGCACGTCGCCGCAACATGGCCCACCGCCTGACGCCCGGCGAGACCCTCTCGGCCTGGTACACGATCGCCCTCTTCGAGAACACCGGTGCCGCGGTCACCGGGGTCGGGCGCGACGGAAAGGTGCGTTTCGCATGAGCGAGCAGATGATCGCCGTGGTCAAGAGCCGGCTCGGCGAAGGCGGGGTCGCGGTCGGCACGGTGCCGCTTCCGACCGCCGGCCCTACCGACGTGATCGTCGAGGTGCACGCCGCCGGCGTCTGCGGCACTGACCTCCACCTGCTCGAAGACGGCTACCCGTCGCGCCCGCCGGTCGTCATGGGGCACGAGGTCGCGGGCGTCGTCGTCGAGCTGGGGGAGTCGGTCGACCCCGAGTGGATGGGGGCTCGCGTCGCGTGCGAGACCCACCACCAGGTGTGCGACTGCGACCTGTGCCGCAGCGGGCGGCGCAACCTCTGCGACAACAAAACGTCGATGGGTTCGTTCGTGGATGGCGGGTTCGCCGAGCGGGTGAAGGTGCCGGTGCGGCTGCTGCACCGCGTGCCGGATCACGTGCCGCTCGACCAGGCCGCGCTCTCGGAGCCGCTCGCGTGCGTCGCGCACCTGCTGCTCGATCCGCCCGTCATCAACGCGGGGGATCGCGTGCTCGTCACCGGCCCGGGTCCGATGGGTCTGCTCTGCGCCCAGGTGGCGCGGTCGATGGGTGCGCGCGTGCTCGTCGCCGGGCTTCCCGCCGACGCCCCGCGCCTCGCGCTCGCCGCCGAGCTCGGGTTCGAGACGTCGCAGACCCGGCCCGCACCGGGGTTCGACGTCGTGGTCGAGTGCTCGGGCAGCGGCGGGGGAGCCCGCACGGCGCTCGAGGCCGTGCGCAAGGGCGGGCGCTACGTCGCGGTCGGCATCTCGGGCGGCGACGTCACGGTGCCGCTCGATCTGCTGCTCTACAAGGAGCTCACGATGACGTCGGGCTTCGCGGCGACGGCCGAGTCGTGGCGACGGGCGATGCGCCTGCTCGACCAGGGGCTCGTCGACCTCGCCCCGCTCGTGACGGGTCGTGAGCCGCTGCGCAACTGGGAGTCGGTGATCGGCAAGCTGCGCTCGGGCGAGGGGATGAAGATCGTGCTCGACCCCCGGCTCGATGCGGCTGCCGGGTGACCGCGCCCTCCGCTCTCGACGTTCTCGCCCTCGGACGCTCGCTCGTCGACCTGTATCCCGCGCACGACGGGCCGCTCGAGGCGGTGACCTCGTTCGACAAGGCCGTCGGCGGCAGTCCCACGAACGTCGCGATCGCGGCCGCCCGCCTCGGTCGCCGGTCGGGGGTCGTCTCGCGGGTCGGCGACGACGCGTTCGGCCGCTACGTGCGCGCGGAACTCGCGGCGCTCGGCGTCGACGTCGCGCAGGTGCTCACGGTGCCCGGCGGGGTGACCCCGGTCGCGATCGCCGAGATCTCGCCGCCCGATCGGTTCCCGGTGACGATCTACCGCCCCGACCCGCCCGTGGATGTCGCCCTCCGCGCCGAGGAACTCGACGAGGCGGCGATCGGGTCGGCCAAGATCCTCTGGATGTCGCTGAGCGGCCTCGCCGCCGACCCCGGTCGTTCCGCACACGCCCGCGCGGCCGAGCTGCGCGCAGCGGCGTCGGAACTCGTGCTCGACCTCGACTACCGCCCGGCGTTCTGGGCGTCGGAGCAGCAGGCGCGGGACGCCGCGCGGGCGACGGCATCCCGAGCGACCGTGCTGATCGGCAACCTCGACGAGTGCCGCATCGTCACCGGGGCGACCGAGGCGGATGCTGCCGCCGACCGTCTGCTCGAGCTCGGCGCCCGCCTCGCCGTGGTGAAGCTCGGCGGCGACGGCGTGCTCGCCGCGACGCCGACGGAGCGGATCACCGTGCCACCGATCCGCGTGCGGGTGGTCAACGGTCTGGGTTCCGGCGACGCGTTCGGGGCTGCGCTCTGTCACGGGATGCTGGCCGGCTGGGAGTTGCCGCGCCTGCTCGCGTTCGCCAACGCATCCGGTGCCCTCGTCGCGTCGAGGCGGGGATGCTCGACCGCGATGCCGACGCTCGCCGAGGTCGACGAGCTGCTGGCTACTTCTCGACGAGCGTGAACTCGATCGTGTAGCGATCGGGCCGGTAGTGGGTACGCCCCACCTCGACGACGCGCCCCGACTGGTCGTACGCGGTGCGCTCGAGCGTCAGGATCGGGCTGCCCACCGGCACGTCGAGCAGTCGCGCCTCGTCTTTGGATGCCGCCCGCGCGCTCACGAACTGCCGGGCCACCCGCATCGTGGTGCCGCGCTCGCGCATCATCTCGTACAGGCCGCGGTGCTCGAGCTCTTCGCGCAGGATGGTCGGCGCCTCGAGCAGGTGGTTCTCCATGATGGCGATCGGCGCGTCATCGGCCGACCGCAGACGCCGCAGGTGCAGCACCGGCTTGTCGAGCTCGACGCCGAGCTTCTCGGCCAGCGCCGGGGTGGGCGGCAGCGTCTCGTAGAGCAGCACCTCGGTGGTGGGCGCGCGACCCTCCTGGGCGAGGTCGTCCCAGAGGCTGCTGAGCTCCGCCCGGCGTGTGATCGAGCCGTGCACGATCTGCGTGCCGACCCCGCGCCGCCGCACGAGCAGCCCCTTGTCGACGAGCACCTGGATCGCCCGCCGCATCGTGGGCCGCGACAGACCGAAACGCTCACCCATGGCGATCTCGTTCTCGAGCCGCGTGCCGGAAGGCAGCGTGCCGTCGGCGATGAGCGACTCGAACCGCTCGGCCACCTGCGCGTACAGCGGAACGGGCCCCTCGCGATCGAGCCCGCTGAAGACCTCTTCGGGCAGGGGGCGCTCGATGCTCGTCATGGATGGCTCCGGCTCAAAAGTGCGGACATTCTCGGCCTATCGTGACATTGATGGGCGCCCGGCGCGAGGAAGCGCGATTCGGAAGTGCGGTGTGGCGGCGCTTGCGAGCGGTTTCGCCGTGCGACTGCGGCTCGAACGCACCGACCGTCGCGCTCGTCAGGTGTTCGAAAGGCGCTGGGGCAGAGACGCTTTAGGCTTCGAAGCCCCGTCCCACGGGCGGAGGGCTGCGGGACTGACGCCTTAGAGCTTCGCGTAGCGATATCCCCCCCGGATGACTCTTGCGAAGTACGACCCGGCACTCGGTGCAGCCAACAGTGTGATGTACTCCGACTCGGGGACGTCGAAGTATTGATAGACGCCGCCGTTGCGGAACTCGAGTTCGAGGGTCATCGTCCCGGCGTCGTATCCGACCGACATTAGGTTTGATGACTCGACGGGTTGCCTGATCATGCGTCCTCACCTTCGACCTTCACTCGTGTGGAATCAATCATCTGTCGCCGCCATGCAGTCGTCACATCTCTGTAGTTGCCAGGTTCTCGGGACCGGTCCCACCCTCCGGGGCGTTCGGTGTCACCAATAAGCAGAGGGTCGAGGCTGTCGGGTGTGGTGTGTGGAAGATCTATTCGGGCGCGAGTTGGAAAGTTGACGAACTCTCCGACCATCAGGGCTTCACCAGTCCGAAGGATGGGCAGTAGCGCGAACATCCCATCGAGACTGTCTGCCGCGGAACGAGTCACGATCTGCCGGTCGCTGGGGTTCGTCAGTCGCATCGCCACAAGACTCCCGCACTGAGACAGTACGGTCTCGTCAATCTCGGAGGGGCGCTGGCTCACAATCATCGCGCCGACTCCGTACTTGCGTCCCTCCCGCACTATCCGCTGAATCGATACTTTCGCGCCCGATTGCGAGGTGGCGCCGAGATACACGTGAGCCTCTTCGAAAACTAGAAGCACTGGGCGTTCCCTTCCGCCTTCCGACAGCTTGCGCGACCAGTAGAGCGCGTCGTAGATCAGGCGTGTCATCGAGCCGATCACGTCGGGGATCACGGTCGGAGGAGCACTCGATAGGTCTACGACGAGAGGGCTCTGGCGTGGGTCTAGCCAATCCTCGAGGAGCTCATCGAGGTCTTTCGATGTTCTGCCCTCCGAGTCTGGGGCCCATGGCCCCGGGTCGAGGATGAACGACCATCGACGGTCGCGGAGCCGCGATGCGAGTACGTCGATGTTGCGTCGAATGTTGAGCGGCGCACCACTGAGATAGACCTTGTCGGACCCGGCTGCCAGATTCTGTGCTTGGAATCGCGGGGGTCGAATGTCCTCAGCGCTACCTTCGTCGAGTGGGTTGCCGTGTGCGTCCTTCTCAAGAGCCCACGTGTCACGACCTTGCGCTGTGGACTGGGCAGTATGAGTTGCATTCAGATAGACGTGCAGGTCGAACCACAACCTCCTAAGACTGAACGGCACAGGTGTATCAACGGTGACATCTGCTTCGCTGACACCAGGGATCGGGCAGAGGGTGAGAGCCTCCCTCTTCAAGCGCACGATCTCGTCTCTGACAAATGCCCTGCCAGGCGCATCGCCCAGGAAACCGAACGTCAAAGGCACAAGTTCGTCAAACGACAAGGCCCAATATGGAACGTAGAGAGAAGCCGAAGTCTGGGTCACGGTGACGCCGCGGATAGTGCCGTTGGCGTCAAATGTCCGAAGGTACTCACCGTGAAGGTCGAAGAGTATTACCCGGGAAGACGGAAATATCGCGGGATTCGAAAGACTCTCGACGATTCGCGCGACCGTGGTTGACTTCCCTGAACCGGTTGATCCAACGACAGCGGCGTGCCGATTGACAAGCCGATTGGCGTCGATGCGCGCGTCGATCCCCTCGGCCGCAGCGACCCTGCCAATCTTGAGCCAACCAGCTGAGGCATCCTGATCTCCATATAGCGACCGAAGGTCTGCTCGCGTCACTACGTGCGCGCTCTCGCCGACGGAAGGCAGCCGAGCGACGCCTCGTGCGAACGGGGCATTTGGGGTCGACTCTCCGACCAACTGCACGGTCATCCAGCGCGACCAGCTCGGGTGGTCAGCTGCATCGCCCTGGCGCTGAGGCGTAGCGCCAGCGCCCGACTTGGTTACCACTCCGACGAGGTTGGTGAACCCGATTGGAAAGCGAACGAAACTACCGACCTGGCCGACAGAGTGCGGCTCGCCATCCACGAAGATAAGCCCTGATGGTACGTGGTTAGCGATCTCGACGTTTACGGCCGATCCATCCACGTCAACTACTTTGCCGATCCTGCTGGCGTCACTAACCTTCACGAATCGGCCTGACGCTCAAAGAGCTTACCTAGCGAAGCGAAGTCCCCGATGGCGCTAGGACTAATACCGCTGCGCGTATCGGGATCTGTGGCGGCCCACGTCAGAGAGGCACCTGCGATTGCGAGTGCGTCCGGCCCCAGGAAGCGGATGTTGCTCACCCGGGCCGCCTCGGTGACGGACTTTGAGTATGCCGAGATCTCTTGGTACTGGAGGGCGAAGGCCGTTGCAGATGGGTTTGCTCGAAGGCCCTCGAACACGCGCTCGTTGACATGTTCGTCGCCGAATGAATAGCCGGCGATTACTAGGGTCGCGGACGGCATCGCGAGGAAACGCTTGAGTTGATCCTGCATCAGCAGGAAGGGCATACGCCTACTCTGCTCGTACTTCAAGTGTGAAGGATGGATAAGGCTGGCACCGCTCACCACGGGCCTCGTGGAACGCGTCACGCGCTTGTCGACGATCTCCCAGTTCACCGAGCCGTGCATTTTCCAGACGCGAGCCCAATAGTTCGGAAGCGCCTCGCTCTCCACCGACCGGTGGTCAAGAAACGGATACCTAGATCCGACGAAGCCGTCAAAGAATGGAACTGAGTATCGCTCGAACGCTTGCTCCACGAGTAGGTCGTAGTTCAGCGAGAAGATGTGCAGCGGGCTGACACGCTCCGAGTCCCACATGGAAGCCCACTTGCCCAGAGCGTCGTACCCCTCGCCGTTTTCCGGGAGGTCTTGAGCGACTATCTCTGCAATGCTCTTGGTCATTGCGCTCTCGAGCGCTTCGAGTTGGGCCCCGGACAAACCTCGAACTTCAGATGCGCCGACAACTTCACGCATCATCCGAACGCGCCCAAGCCACGTCTCGACCGTTGCGGATTCGAGGCCATCCGTTTCGAGCGTCGACTTGAGCTTCGCGAGCGCGCTCGCGGTTTCGTCGTCTAGGCGCTTGCTGACTTCTTCGGTGAGGCCGGCAATCGTTGGAATGAGAGGGCGGCCCGTCGCGCCCCTCAGCGATGCCGAGCAGCCAGCGCCCAACAGGAGCCCAACTGGCCGGTCGCCTTCACGAATGGTGCGATCTAGGAGTTCTAGCTCCTCCGAGAATTCTGCGGTTCCATTCCCTGACATACCGGAATCATTTCAGGCGGGGAGGCAACCGTCTCGGGGCTCGCCGGTGGATGCATCTCGACCTCAAGGTATCCATGACCGCCACTTAGGTACGACATGGGGACCCCCGCGCCGGAGCATTAGCCCGGATGGCTCTGGTACGAACCTAAGGAGCGCGAAGTAACCCAGTTCCTCCTCATCGCGGCAGACCCCCTCGAGCTCAACCCACGAGGGATGGGTCAGGCCGGGGGCCAGACTCCGATGATGAGCGCCATGATGAGCACCGTCACGAGCTCGTGCGCGCAGTTGAGCACGGTGAGCTTCGCGGTCCTCCGGTCGAACTGGTCGTGCGTGATGAACCGGGCGGCAGTGAACCCCGCCCACAGGATCGCCGCGGTGACGAGGGCGTTCACGAGGAACGAGCCGCCGTAGAAGTCGAACGAGATCCAGACGGCGCCCGCGAGCACCCACGCGGTGACGAACGACACGATGAGCGTGACGACGATGGGGCGGATGGCATCCTTCGCGTTGCCCGACGGCGTGATGCCGGCCTCCTTCATCCAGAGGTTGCCGAACACCTTCGGGGTGTACCAGATGCTGCCGACGATCATGCTCGACAGGGTCGCGAGGATGACGGCGATGTAGTTGATCTCGGGAACGGTCATGGCGGCTCCTCAGGGGACTCGACGGTGAGTGGTCGGACTCTACTCCGGGGTGGGGTCTCGACACGCGCCTTCGGCGCTACTCGACCACCGAATGCCCGACGACACGCGCCGCCGGCGCTACTCGACCACCGAGAGGGTTGATGTGAGATGAGAGATTAGAGGTCGAGGATGAGGTCGCCGTCGGTGCAGCGACTGACGCAGATCATCATCGTATCGCCGCTCTCCCTCTCCTCCGGCGTGAGGAAGTCGTCGCGGTGATCGGGCGTCCCCGAGATGACGCGCGTCTCACAGGTGCCGCAGTACCCCTCCTCGCACGAGGACTCGACGAGTTTGCCGAGCGTTCGGGCCGCGGCGAGGATGGTGCTTCCCTCCTGGACGGTGAGCTCGTCTCCGGAGCGTGCGAACGTGACGCGGAACGGGCGATCGCCATCCGCGTGGATCCCGGCGAGGGTGTCTTCGGACGCCTCGAAGTGCTCGACGTGAAGACTCGACTGCGAGCGCTGCAAGGCGAAGTTCCACGACGTCGCCTCCTCGAGCATCCGACGCGGACCGCAGACGTAGACGGCGGTGCGGGGCTCCACGGACCGGAACAGGGCGCCGAGGTCGAGCCGATCTCCCTCGCCCGAGACGTGGACCTCGACGTCGCAGCCGGGCGGAAGCAGCCGGGCGAGCGGCGCGTCGTGCACGTCGCGGAGAGCGACGACGACGCGGAAGGCGACGCCCCGTTGGTGCAACTCGTGCGCCATCGCCGCGAGCGGGGTGATGCCGATGCCGCCGGCCACGAGAAGGTGCAGTTCGGCGTCGGCGAGCGGAAAGCTGTTGCGCGGGCCGCTGATCTCGAGTTCGTCGCCTTCGCCGAGGAGGTGCGCCTCTCGAGAGCCGCCGCGGCCCGCTTCTTCGCGCAGGATCGCGATGCGATATCCGTCTCCGGGTGTGCCGCACAAGGAGTACTGGCGCGCGAGGCCCGAGGGTAGATGCAGCGTGATGTGGGATCCCGCCGTTCCGACACGGATCGGGTCATCACCGGTCGGCTCGAGGTCCAACGTCACCACTCGCGGCGTGAGCTCCTCTCGGCGGGCGACGCGAACACGCGTGCGTTGACCGAGCCCGTCGATCCCTGTCGTATCCAGCGCTTCCGTCCTCATCGGGTCGGACACTCCTCGTCCGTCGTCGGCTCGGGCGAGCGCCCGGCGATCGTCGCTGCGTCGGTTGACAGCAGCTCGGGCGAAACCGTATCATGAAACCGCGCGATGTAACATCAAGTGCCACAATACGACATTAAACTGGAACACAGAAGGAACCTCATGACAGCGACGTCGGCGCAGCCCCGCGGATTCATCGTGGACTGCGACATCCACCAGCCCGACCCGCTCAACGAGGAGTTCGCAGAGTATCTGCCAGAGCCCTACAAGACCGAGATCGCGACCTTCGGCCCTCGAAAGCTCTTCTCAGGGCATCGATTCGAAGATGGCGGAATGCGCTGGGATCTCCGTGGGGAGGTCAACGGCAAGGCGCTGGACGAGCCCGGGTTCTTCATCGAGAACCTCCTCGACCGCTACGACCACCGATTCGGTCTGCTGACCGGGAACGTCGGCACGATCTCCGGCATCCCCGATCCCGACTACGCGGCAGCGATCGCCGCCGGGCTCAACGACCGCACGATGGATGTCTGGCTTCCGGTCGACGACCGACTCGGGATGTCGATCCTCATCCCGCTTCAGGACGTCAACGCGGCGGTCGCGGAGATCCGACGGCTCGGGGATCATCCGCGCGTCAAGACCGTCTCGATGTTCGCCACCGCGAATCGGATCCCCTTCGGTGACCGCTACTACTGGCCGATCTACGCGGAGTGCGAGAAGTTCGGCCTGCCGATCCACATGCATCCGTCGACCACGGGGGTCATCGCGAACCACGCACACACGCCTGCGGGCGAGGCTGCGACGTACTTCGAGTCGCACGTCACGCTGCCGACCTACTACATGGCGCAGACGGCGAGCCTCGTACTCCGCGGCGTCTTCGAGCAGTTCCCGAACCTGCGTGTGATCCTCGTCGAGGGGGGGATCAGCTGGCTTCCACATGTGCTGTGGCGCATGGACGCCGAGTACAAGGGGCTCAAACACGAGGTCCCGTTCCTCAAGCGTCTGCCGAGCGCCTACGTCCGCGACAACATCCGTCTTACGACGCAGCCGATCGAGGACCCGGGCGATCTGCGGCATCTGCAGCAGATCATGGAGATGGTCGACGCCGAGAACACCGTCATGTACGCGAGCGACTTCCCGCACTGGGACTTCGACGAGCCCTCCTACATCGAGAGCAAGCTCGGCAGCGGGATGATGCAGAAGCTCCTGCACGACAACGCCTGCGAGTATCTGAACCTCGAGTGCGCCGGCCACCCCGCGTTCACCGGGACCGAGGCTCGGTCGACGGCGAATGCCTGAATGGCATGACGTCGCCGCGTTCGACGAACTGGTCCCCGAGCGACCGCTGATCGTGACGATCGCCGATCAGACGATCGGTATCCGCGTGTGGCGAGATAAGGTGTTCGCCGTCGTCAACCGCTGCGGGCACGCCGGCGCGCCGATGGCCTACGGCGAGATCTACCCGGCGATCTCGAGCTCGGCGCCGGGGGCACCCGTCGACGTCGACTACGACAAACCCGAGATCCGCTGCCCCTGGCACCACTGGGGTTTCGACCTCGGAACCGGTGCCTGTACTGCTCCGATACGACGGCCGAGGCTCCGTGTGTTCCAGACCAGGGTCGATGACGGCCGCGTGCTCGTCCTCGTCTGATGCGACACGGCTTCCGCGACGAGCGCGGTTGGCGCCTGCACGTGATGGAGAACGACCATGTGCGGGTCGAGTTGCTCGCAGAGCGAGGTGCGACGATCACTTCCCTCCGCGATCTGAGAACCGGCGTCGACGTGCTGTGGCAGCCGCGATGGGGAATCCCGCACCGTGACCGCGTCGATCTTCCCGGATCGAGCGAGGCCGTCGCGATGGGGCGCTATCCGGGCGGCTGGAACACGCTGTTCCCGAACGCGGGCGCCGCGACGGTCGAGCACGGCGTCGAGTGGCCGATGCACGGGGAGGTCTGGTTGACCCCGCTCGAGGTCGAGCCCGTCACCGACGGGATCGTCGCGCGCGGGATGCTCATTCGGAGCCCCTTCTCGTTCACTCGACGCATCACACTCGACGGGACACGGGTCGTGGTCGCCGAGTCGGCCACGAACCTGGGAGCCGAACCGATCGACGCGATCTGGAACCAGCACCCGGCGTTCGGAGCGCCACTGCTCGACTCGGCCGCGCACATCGTGACGACGGCGCGCACTGTTCACTCCGACATCGGAGACCCGCGGATCGGCGTCGGACGCGAAAGTGCCGCCTGGCCGACCGGCAACCTTCCGGCAGGCGGAACCGTCGACCTCTCCATCGTGCCATCGGTCCGCGACGGGACGAGCAGGCGGGCCTTCCTCGCCGACTTCGCCGAGGGCCGCGCGATGGTGGGCATCAGCAATCCCGGTCTCGATCTCGAGGTGCGAGTCGAATGGGATGCCGATGGACTTCCCTACGCCTGGTATTGGCTCGAGGCCGGCGGACGTCGAGGCTTCCCATGGTTCGGGTCCGAGTACGTCCTCGGCCTGGAACCGTGTACGAGCTACCCGACAGGGGGGCTCTCGCGGGTGCGGCAGTTGACCGGGACCCACGTGACGTTCGATCCCGGTGAAACCCTCGAGCGCGCGGTCAGCGTCAGCCTGGATCGTCGGGGCGAGTGACGTCGGACGGGTCGCCCGCGCGGCGGCGGCGCGTCCGGGGCCTGCGGGGCAGCAGCGGCGGGCTAATCTCGGGGCGTGGACGAGCGAGGCAAAAGCGGCGATCAGCGCGACCGTGGCGGCATCCAGTCGCTCCATCGCGCGTTCGACATCCTGGAGTTCGTGGCGCGTTTCGATGTCGTCGGCGCGACTCGCATCGCCAACGATCTGGGGCTCTCGGTGTCGACGGTCAACAACCTGTGCCGCACGATGGCCGATCGCGGCTACCTCGTCGGTCGACGAGGGCAGTACCGCGTCGGCCCGGCATTCAGCCTCTTGGCGACGAGGTGGAATCCGATGCTGGCCCTGCCCGAGATCGTCGTCCCTGCGCTCGAGGCTCTGACGGAGACGACCGGCCAAGCGTCGGTCGCGACGATCCTCACGGGCATGGATGCGCGCGTCGTCGCGTTCGAGCAGGGGCGGGGACCCGTCGGCACTCCGCCGCCGCGTTCCGATCGTCGTGCCCTCGACCTCCCCACAGGCACCGTTCTCGTGGCACTCTCGCGACGCAACGAGTGGGATGCCTTCGTCGCGGACTGCGTCGACCATTCCGACGGCACGGTCTCCGCCACCGAGCTCTGGGATGAACTGGAGCGCGTCGCTGCCACGAGTGTGTGCGGGCGCCGATCCACCGAAGCTCACGGCCAGACGGCGGTCGCGGTGCCTGTGTGGACCGCCGGTGACATCGTCGCGTGCGCCATCGGCGTCTCCGCGCCCACTTACCTCGTCGACGAGAGCCTCGAGGAGCTCATCCGCACGAGCCTCGTCGCGGCCGCCCACGATCTCTCGCAAGAGCTCGGAGCCTCGGCGATTCCGCCTGTCGCCTCCCAGATCGACTGGGGACTCACGCACTGAAGTCGCGTGCGCCGCGCTCAAGAAGCGGATTCGTTGACCGTCCGACTTCTCCCGTGCTAGCCTCGCGCCACTGCACACAATGACACTATGTGTTATATCGTGACACCCGCACCGAAACCTCACCCCTAGTGAGTGTCCAAAGGAGGACAACCCACATGTCACTGTTCAACTTCAAGCGCGGGGGCGCTCGACGACTCGCCACTGCCATTGCCGGACTCGCCGCGACCGGTATCGTCCTGGCCGGCTGTGCCAGCGCGCCGGCCGAGCCGGAAGGCCCCGTCGATCTCCGCGTCACGCTCTGGTCGGCCAACGAGGCGCACCACGCGGTCTTCAACGAGATCGCCGACGAGTACATCGCGGCGAACCCGGACAAGGTCAGCTCCGTCACATTCGACGCCTACCCGCTCGACGAGTACACGCAGGCTCTCGTCACCCAGGTGTCGGGCGGAGAAGCTCCGGACATCGCCTGGGTGCTGAACTCGAACTCGCGCGAGTACATCGAACAGGGCGTGCTCGCCGACATCAGCCCCATCCTCGAGGCCGACGCCGACTTCGATCTCGGCGACGTGGTCGACGGATCGCTCACCGCCTGGTCGAAGGACGGCGGCATCTACGCCTACCCGTTCTCGACGCAGCCGTTCGGGATGTACGTCAACCTCGACCTGCTCGAGGCCGCCGGCCAGCCCAACCCTCGCGACCTGATCGCGAGCGGTGACTGGAACTGGGACCGCGTCATGGAGATGGCCGACGCCGCCGCGAACGCCACGGGTCAGGGCGGGCTCCAGTTCCAGTCCTGGAACGTCTGGATCGAGCTCGCGACGATCTGGGAGAGCTTCGGCGCCTCGCCGTGGTCGGCGGACGGTTCAACGCCCCAGTTTGACTCGCCGGAGATGGTCGAGTTCATGACCTGGGCGAACGAGAACATGTTCGAGCGTCGGGGCATCATCCGCCCGGGCGAGACCTTCGACTTCACCGCGGGCACTGCGGCGTTCAAGATCCACCTGCTGAGCACGTCGGGATCGCTCGACGGGAGCTTCGGGTGGGACTACGTGCCGCTTCCCGAGGGGCCGGGCGGCCAGAAGAACGTCATCAACCAGGCGGCGATCGGGGTGTTGTCGCAGTCGGCGCACCCGGAGGTCGCGGCGGAGTTCCTGTCGTTCTTCACCAACAAGTCGAATGCGCAGAAGCTGTCCGCCTTCTTCCCGCAGCCGCGCGAGTCGCTGCTGACCTATGAGGCGCTCTCGGCAGCCGCCACGAAGATGAGCGAAGAGCAGATCGTCGGCACGATCATCGAGCCGGCGCAGGATGCCGTTCCGCTTCCCGTGCACCCCAACTACAGCCAGTTCGCGAGCACGGTCGCGAGTTCGCTCGAATTGATCAGTCAGCCCGGAGCCGATGTCGAGGGAATCCTGCGCGACCTGCAGGAGTCGATCTCGCAGTACTTCGGCTGAGCGGTACAACAGTTCTCGTGGCACAGCTGACGGATCACCCGCGCGGTGTCGCACCACGGCGCGCCTCCCGCCTTGCCCCGGCAAGGCGGGAGGCCGCCCTCGGTGCGGCCATGGTCGCGGGGCCGGTACTCGGCGCCCTCGTCTTCGGGGTCGCACCGCTGCTCTTCATCGCGTGGTACAGCCTCCACGACTGGGCGCCGCTCACGGGACGCTTCGACTTCGTCGGACTCGGCAACTTCGAGGAGCTCGCGACCAGTAGGAGCTTCCATCAGTCACTCCTCGTGACCGGTGCTTTCGTGGTCGGTGTGGTGGTCGCCGAGACGGTCATCGCCCTCCTGCTCGCGTCGCTCCTCAATCGCAGGATGCGGGGCATCGGGTTCTTCCGGGCGGCATACTTCGCTCCGGTCGTGATCGCCTACGCTGCCTGGGCGCTCGTCTGGGACTACCTCCTCGCGTCGAACGGCGTAGTCAACACCTTCCTCGCGATCTTCGGTATCCAGGGGCCGGACTGGCTCAACAATCCGTCGACAGCTCTCGGGAGCGTCATCCTCATCGTGCTCTTCAAGGGGGTGGGTCAGAACATGATCCTGTTCCTGGCCGCTCTTCAGGGCGTGCCGCGTGAGCTCTCGGAGGCCGGTGAGCTCGACGGCGCCTCTCCCTTCGGACGATTCCGCCACATCACGTTCCCGCTCATCACGCCGACCGTCATGATGGTGCTCATCCTGACGACGGTCGGGGCGCTCAACATCTTCGTGCCGATCCAACTCCTCACGCACGGCGGACCCGGCGGGTCCACCAACGTCATCTCCTATTACCTGTACGAGGTCGCCTTCCGGCAGCAGGAGTTCGGCATGGGAAGCGCCGTGGGCATCGTACTTTTCGCCGTCGTGCTGTCGCTGACGCTCGCACAGTGGGGGCTGCGGAAGCGGTGGGTGCACGATGAGCACTGACGTGAGTGCGCAGCGCCGACGCCCCAGCGGGCGGCGCGTCCTCGGCCGGGTCGTGCTCTTCGGCTCGATGGCCGTGCTCGCCATCCCCTTCGTCTACCCGCTGCTCTGGATGGTCTTCTCGACGTTCAAGCCCATCTCCGAGATCTATGGGGCGGCCAACCTCTGGCCGAACACGTGGACCACCGACGCGCTCGGGAAGATCTTCACGGTCAACCCGCTGCTGCAGCAGTACTGGAACTCCCTCTACACGTCGGTCGTGATCACGGCGGTCACGGTGCTGCTCGCCGCGATGGCCGGCTACGCCTTCGCACGACTGCGGTTCCCCCACGCGAACAAGGTGTTCTTCCTCGTGCTGAGCACGATCTTCCTGCCGGTGGAAGTGACGATCATCCCGATCTTCCGTTGGACGGCGGATCTCGACCTGCTGAACACGCACTGGCCGCTCATCGTGCCGATGGCGCTCGGCCCGAAGCTCGCGGTCGCGGTCTTCATCTTCCGCCAGTTCTTTCTCAGCCTTCCGCGGGAACTGGAGGAGGCGGCGATGCTCGACGGCATGAACCGCTTCGCGATCTTCTGGCGGATCGTGATGCCACTCGCGGGACCGGCGACGGCGACCGTCGTCATCCTCACGTTCCTCAACGCGTTCAACATGTACATCGAGCCCCTCGTGTTCATCCGCTCACCCGAGCTCATGACCGTGGGGATCGGCCTGACGCGCTACCAAGACCAGTACGGCGACCCGCTGTACAACGCCCAACTCGGGGCGACCTCGCTGACCGTGCTCCCGGTGCTGCTGGTGTTCATGTTCGCGCAGCGTCAGTTCGTCGAGAGCCTCACCCGTGCCGGCCTCAAGGGCTGAGCAGACCAACGAAGGAAAAGACCCATGACTGTACGCATCGGTATGCTCGGCGCCGGCTTCATCTCCGACCGGTACCTGGCCGCCCTCGATGATGTGAAGGGCTCCGAAGTCACCGCGATCTTCTCGTCGCGCAAGGAACGTGCCGTCGAACTCGCGTCGCGTCGCGCTCCGGCGGCGACGGCGTATGACGACATGGCGGCGCTCGCCGCGGATCCAGACGTCGATCTCGTCGTGATCGCGCTGCCCAACGAGGTTCACGTCGAGGCGGTGAGGATCGTGGCGGCGGCAGGCAAGGGCGTGATCTGTACGAAGCCTCTCGCCCGCAACGGGAAGGAGGCGCGAGAGATTCTCGCCCTCGTCGAAGACAGTGGCGTGTGGCACGGCTATGCCGAGAACTCGGCGTTCGCGCCGAACCTCGTGAAGGTGTTCGACATGCTCGCGAGCGGATCGGCCGGTCGGCCGCTCACCCTGCGGGCGCGCGAGGCGCACTCGGGGCCGCATGCGCCCCACTTCTGGGATGCCGAGACGGCGGGAGGCGGCGCGCTGCTCGACATGGGTTGCCACATGGTCGAGGTGGCGCGGATCGTGTTCGGCAAGGACAACCCGGTGACCGAAGTCTTCGCCTGGGGGGCCACGCTCCTGCATGCGGACAAGACCTCGGGGGAGGACTCCGCCGTCGCCATCCTCCGGTTCGCCGGGGGTGAGTACGCGACGCTCGAGACGTCGTGGATCGAGAAAGGCGGGATGCAACTCCGGCACGAGATCACGGCATCCGAAGGCCGCTTCGTGACCGACACGATGTCGACCTCGGTGTGGGGCTTCGTCGAGAACCCGGGCGGCTATCTCGTCGAGAAGGCCGACCTGGCGACCGGCTGGGTGTTCCCCGTGCCCGAAGAACCCCGATCCTACGGATTCAGCCAGGAGATGAGGCACTTCGTGCAGTCGTTCGCTTCCGGAAGTCTGCCGAGCGAGAACTTCGCCGACGGCGTCATCGTCAACGAGATTCTCGACGCTTGCTATCGCTCGATCGCGACGGGGAAGTGGGAGTCGGTTGCTGCGTCGCGCTGACGCAGCACGGGGTGGGGGTCACCGAGCCGATCGAGCCGAGGGCTCCGTATCACAGCATCCGGCGGCGGTCGGCACCGCGTACTCGCTAGGTGCGACGACCGGCGCCGGTGCGCTCAGGCTTTTCTGGTCCGACACTCGCGCTCTGGGTCGGCCGCTGCGCCTGCGCGTCACTATCGCCCGTGAACTCTGGGGGACAGCCGACCTCGTCGTGAGGACCCACCGCGGCGAGGTGGGCCGCGCGATGGTCGACCATGTCGACGCCTTCGAGCACGTCGACGTGGGGTTGAGGCCGAGCGAACCTGAAGATCTCGCCGACGGGATCCTGGTGCATCTCGACGGGCGCGAGACGGTCGACGTGTTCGGGGTCGGCGTCGGCGAGAGCGGCTTCTTCGGCCCACGTTTGCTCGACGCAGACTCGCGGTCCGCCGGGACGCGCGCTCGGCTTCTCGACGGGATCGCCTCTCCCGCTTCTCTCCAGGCGTTCGGATGGAAGCTCGGTTGCGTCCTCGATGGGCTTCTCGACTTGGCGGCATCGACGCGAGAGACCCGCTTCGAGCATCGCGCCCGCGCGCACCTCGGCGAGTTCTTCGACGCGCAGGGCGACCTCGCCTACCTGGATCCCTGGGGTCGGGCTGTGAAGGGCGAGATCTACGGCATCGAGGGGCTCCTTCCGCTCGCGGCGGTGGCCCGTCTCGGTGAACCGCGGCGTGCGCTCGAGATGAGCGAGAGATTCCTGCTCGATTACCGTCGCGCCGACGGAGCACTGCGGGACCACGAGATGCTCTCGACAGAAGGGATGTACACGGTCGCCTACCCGCTCGCGCTCATCGGAAGGCTCACCGGCCGCCAAGATCTCGTCGAAGACTCGGCACTCCAGTTGCGGCTCCGCGTTGCCGCGCTGCGCGACGGCGGCATCCTGTTACGGCGCTACGAGGACGGGCGAGTGGAGTTCCGCGACTGGGTGCGTGCCTGGACGTGGTACCTCCTCGGCTTGGCGCGCACGCTGCCGATCCTCGAGGCTGCTGGCCTTGCGATCGACGACCTGCGATCCGAGTTCGTCGAGGTCGCAGAAGCGTCGCGGTCGTGGCGCTCCGAAGACAGGCTCTGGCACACATTCGTCGATGAGAAGGCCACGCCATTCGAGACCTCGGGCTCGGCCGGCATCGCTGCAGCGTGGGCACTCGGCGCACGCGACGAACTCCTGGCGCCGGAATGGGCGAGCGCGGCTGGTGAGAGCCTGGATGCGCTCATCCCGTGCGTCGCCGCGGAGGGGGTGCTGGGAGGGGCGTCCCAAGCAAACAAGGCCGGCGAACGACTGCAGCGTTCGCACTATCGCATCAACTCGCAGGTGGGGACGGGACTCCTCGCGCAGTTGGTCGCCGCAGCCGAGACCGCGGATCCTCGGGGGAGAGGGCGGATGTGACGAAGGTTGTCGGAGTGTTGCGTCACACTCCGACCACCTTCGTCACGATCGTTCCGTGGCCGGGAGCGGGTGCCTAACGTCGCCCGCATGACACTTCTCGACAGCCCCAGCATCCCGTCCTCCACCGCCGCCGAGCGCGCCGAAAGGCTCACCTCTGCGGGCTCCGCGTGGGGCGAGCGGACCGCCGCCGACACGTTCGCCGCGCACCTCACCTATACCGTCCACGGGTCGGGGCGGGGCTCCGTGGCCACCAACGTCCGCGCCGGAAAGCACGAGTTCGTCGTCGACGAGCCCGCCGCGCTCGCCGGCGACGACGTCGCGGCGAGCCCCGTCGAGTACGCCCTCGGGGCGCTCGCCGCGTGCCAGGTCGTCGTCTACCGCCTGTACGCGCAGGCGCTCGGCATCCAGGTCGACGACATCGACGTGAAGGCCGAAGGCGATCTGGATGCGCGCCGCCTGTTCGGCATCGACGAGTCGGTGCGGGCCGGCTTCGGCGCGGTGCGGCTCGACATCGCGATCTCGGGGCCGGAGGCGGCGGAGCGGTACGACGAGTTGCGCGCCGCGGTGGATGCGCATTGCCCGGTGCTCGACCTGTTCGAGAACGCTACGCCTGTCACGACCGTCGTCTCGAAGGTCTGACCGACCCGCTTGCTGTTGGGGGGTTTCGATACGCGTCCGGCTTCGCCGGGCGCTACTCAACCCGCGGGGTGGTGCGCGAAACACGGCACTCACCCCGCGGGGGCGCTACTCAACCCACGATGTCTCGGCGGCGGAGGGCCAAGGCGGCGACGGCGATGAGCACGACGGCGAGACCGCCGAGCAGGCCGAGACCCGCCCAGTCGGCACCGTCGAGCAGCGGACGCCCGTGGTACGCCCACGAGTACGGCGACACCGCGCGCAGCCCCTCCAGGTCTTCCGACTGGTTGGCGAGGGCGTTGAGCACGTACCCGGCGACCGCGACGGCGGCACCGGCTCCGGTCGCGATCGACGCGCGCCCAGTGAGCGCACCCGCGGCGAGGGCGAACGCCGCCGACAGCAGGGTGACCAACACGAGCGAGGCGGATGCCGCCACCACGTGGGCGGGTTCGAGCCCGAGCTCCGATGGCTCGTTCAGCACGAGCACGAGCCCGAGAGCGACGCCGCCGAGCCAGAGCAGCCGCACGAGGATGGCGAGTGCCGACTCGAGGGCGTACTGCACGCGGCTGACGCCGTGGGCGAGGGCGAGCTCGAGACGACCCGACTCTTCGGCGCCGGCGATCGCCGCCGAACCCCATGCGGTCGCCGCGATGGTGAGCAGCAGAAAGCCGATGAGGCCGAAGATCGTGCTCTGCGCGTAGCCCGCGCCGGTCGCGATGTCTTCGAAGCCGAGGGTCTTGGTGAGCTCGGGCGGCATGCTGTCGATGATCTGCTGCATCTGGCCGTTGCCCCCGATGCTCGGGTACAGCGGCAGGTACAGGCTGATCGCGCCGACGATTCCGATCGTCCAGCCGATGAGCGAGCGCCACGAGTCGGCGAGGGAGCGGCGGAACACGGGCAGGGGAGCGCTCATCGCCCGGCCTCCTCGGTGGTCTCGTCCTCGTGGGATGCCGTGCTGCCGCCGTAGAGGCCGAGCACCGACTCCTCGAGGTCGGGTTCTTCGACGGCGAGGTCGACGACCCGGTGTCGCGCGATCTCCTTGACGACGGCGTCGATATCGCCGTTCACCGTCGCGGTGAGCCGCACGACCTCGCCGGCCGCGACGACGTCGAGGTCGCGCAGGTGGGCGAGCTTCCCGAGCGCGGTGCGGACGGCATCCACGGTCGTGTCGGCGAGACCGGCGCGCACCCGGCGGATGCTCGCGAGCCGCAGCGACTCGACGGCCCCCTCGGCGACGACACGTCCCGCGCTCAGCACGGCCACGGCATCCGCGGTCTGTTGGATCTCGCTCAGCACGTGCGACGACAGCAGCACCGTCTGACCGTTGTCGCGAGCCTCGCGCACCATCGTGAGGAACTCGCGCTGCACGAGCGGGTCGAGCCCCGACGTCGGCTCGTCGAGTACGAGCAGTTCGGGGGTGTGCATGAACGCCTGCACGAGCCCGAGCTTCTGCTTGTTGCCCTTCGAGAGCGTGCGCACGGGCCGGCTCAGGTCGAGCCCGAGGCGCTCCGCGAGCGCGTCGATCGCGCCGGGCTTCACGGGTCCGGAGATGTCGGCGTAGTGGTTCAGCAGCGCGCGTCCCTTCACCCGCCCCTCGAGGCGCAGCTCGCCGGGGACGAACCCGATGCGTCGGCGCAGGGCCGGTCCGCCCGTGCGCGGGTCGGCGCCGAGCACGCGAGCCGTGCCCGAGGTGGGGCGGATGATGTCGAGCAGCATCCTGAGGGTGGTGGTCTTGCCGGCGCCGTTCGGGCCGATGAGACCGAACACGGTGCCGGGTTCGATCGTGAGGTCGAGCCCGTGGAGGGCGGTGCGGGAGCCGTAGCGTTTGCTCAGCTCCGAGGTGCGGATGGCAGGGGTCATTGCCCATGCTCCTTTCGGATGGATGGTGTGGTGAAGAAGGTCAGGATGCCGACGCCGCGGGCGGGTCGGGATCCTGGTTCGGGTCGTTGTCGCCCTTGTCGGAGCGCGGTACCTGGGTGCGCTCGAGCGCTTCGCGGGCGGCGAGCAGGTAGCGGTCGTCGGCGTATAAGCCGTGCGTGTAGAGGTCGAGGATCGGCAGCGTGGAGCGGCGGATGACCTCGCGCGTCATGCCCTCGGCGCCCATCCGTCGGCCGAGCTGGCGCCCGAGGATGATCGGGGCGATCCCGTGCACCGTGAGATACAGCGCGATCGTCTCGGGATCGTCGGTCTGCCGCATGATCCCCGCCGCGACCTGCTCGCGGATCATGGCCGACGTGCTGTCCACGAGCAGGTCGAAGAGGCGGTCGGCACCCGGGCTGTCATCGGTGAGCATCCGCGCCATGTAGTCGAGTTCGGGCCGGAACTGGTCGACATCGGCGAGCCAGCGCTGCATCGCGCTGACGCTCGACGCGCGATCGCCCGCGAGTTCGCCCTTGCGATCCATGAAGGCGTCGACGATGTGGGCGTCGCAGGCGTCGCGCAGCCCGTCCTTCGATCCGAAGTGGTGCAGCACGAGGGCCGGGCTCACCGCGGCCTCGGCGGCCACGGCCCGCACCGTCGTCGCGGCGAAGCCGTCGCGTCCGAAGAGCAGCACGGCGGCGTCACGGATGCGCGCACGCGTCGTCACATCGTCGACGCTGGTTGAACGCATGTTCAGCATCCTAAACACTTGTTCAAGGTGGGCGCAATGATCGTGCGCGCTGGGTCTCGACACGCGGCCTCGGCCGCTACTCGACCACCGAGTCAGCGCACGCGGTAGGCGAGGTAGACCATCCCGTTGCCGAAGCGACGCTCGTCGAACAGCTCGAGGTCGAGCCGCAGGCCGTCGGCGAGGAACCGCGTGCCGCCGCCGACGATCGCCGGCGCGACGAGGACGTGCACCTCGTCGAGCACGCCGGCGCGCGCCGCCATCGACGCGAGCTCACCGCCGCCGATCGAGATCGGGTGGTCGAGGGATGCCTTCAGCCCACGCACCTCGTCGACGTCGAAGTCGCTGCGCAGCTCGGTGCGTTTCGCCGTCACCTCGGTGAGGGTGCGGGAGTAGACGATCTTGTCGGTGTGCGCCCACTGATCGGCGAACTCGCGCTCGGCGGCGTCCATCTCGTCGGTCGACTGCTCGTCCCAGTAGGTCATGATCTCGTACGTCTTGCGACCGAGAAGCTGGGTCTTCGACGACGCGAACAGCTGATTCACGAAGGTGTGCACGGCGGTGTCGGGGTAGCCCCACTCCCACGTGCCGTCGGGCCCGGCGATGTAGCCGTCGAGGGACGCGGTGTTGAAGTAGACGAGCTTCGACGACATCCCGTCAGTCAAGCGGGACGCGAGGCTCGCGTCGAGGGTCTCGACACGCGGCCTCGCCGCTACTCGGCCGCGGTTTCGATACGCGTGCCGCTGCGCGGCGCGCTACTCAACCCGCGAGGGCGGCGGCGAGGGCGCGGCGGGCGCCTTCGGTGGGGTGGAGGGCGACGAGGCCGCGGTAGAGCTTCACGAGGGCGTCGCGGTCGACGACGCCGGTGCGGGCGCGATCGCAGTGCACCGACTGGATGGCGGCCTCGAGCTGGAACCGGCCCAGCGGCATCCCGAATCCGGCGGCCCGCCGCAGCAGTGCCTCGCCCTCCGCGATGAGCTCGCGCGACCACAGGGAGGTGTCCTGCTCGTCGAGGGGCGGCCACGGGTCGCCGACGCGCGCCGGTGCCCGGGACTGCGCGAGCGTCAGCAGCGCGGCGAGCCCCCACGCCTCGGGTTCGGACTCGAGCAGGGTGGCGAGCAGCACGGCGAGCCAGCGCGCCTCATCGGCGACCGTCATCCGGATGTCATCGGCGGGGGCGAGCCAGTCGATCGCGTAGGCGCCGTAGATCGCCTCGAGCACGGCGGGCAGCCGGGCCGGCAGGTCGGCGCGCGTCGGCACGGCGAACGGGATGCCGGCATCCCTCACCTTGCGCTTGGCGCGCACGAGTCGCTGCGCCATCGCCGCAGGTTCCACCGCGAACGCCTCCGCGATGCGCGCGGCGTCGAAACCGAGCACCACCTGCAGCATGAGGGGCGTGCGGATGCCGGCATCGATCGCCGGATGCGCGCACGCGAACAGCAGCGCGAGCCGCTGGTCCGGGATGCCGTCGGCCCCCTCGGCCAGGCGCGCGACATCCACCCCGCCGACGATCTCCCGGGCCTCGTCGAGCACGGTGCCGGTGCGGTGCGCCGACGACTTGAGCACGTCGCGTTGACGGTTGCGGGCCACGGTGAGCAACCATCCCTCCGGGTTGTCGGGGATGCCCGACGTCGGCCAGGTGCGGAGCGCCTGCTCGAACGCGTCGGCGAGGGCGTCCTCGGCGAGGGCGAGGTCGCGGGTCGGCGCCGCGAGCAGCGCCACGAGGCGGCCGTACGAGTCCCGCGCGGCGCGCTCGGCGGCGGCACGGGACTCGTCGGCGTCGGTCATGTGGATGCTCAGTGGTGCGGGTAGCTCGTCCACGCGCCGTTCGCGAAATGCGTCGCGCCGGGGCGGATCTCGACGTGGCCGTAGTACGCCGACGGTGCCCGCTGCGCCCAGGTGAGGGCAGCATCCAGGTCGGCGACGTCGATGACGAAGGTGCCGCCGAGCTGCTCCTTCGTGTCGGCGAACGGGCCGTCCTGCACGACGAGGTCGCCGGACGCGAGCGTGATCGTCGTCGTCGAGCTCGACGGGGCGAGCACCTCGGCCGAGAGCAGCACGCCCGCGGCGTCGAGCGCCTTCGCGTACTCGTCGAACGCGCGCATCCCCTCGGCGAGGGCCTCCTCGCCCAGCTCGGCGGCGCTCATCTCGGGGTAGTGCAGCAGCAGCGTGTAACGCATGGTGTCATCCTTCCTGGTCGTGATCGTCTGACACAGAGGTGACGAGCGAGGTCCCGCCCGATCGACATGGGTTTCGATACGCGTGCCGCTGCGCGGCGCGCTACTCAACCCGCGGTGAGGCCCGGGTCTAGCGTGTGCACCATGATCGTCGTCTACTTCATCCTCGCCGGACTGCTCGCCGTGCTCTCCCTCGCCACGGGGCTCATGAAGCTCGTGCGGCCGAAGGAGAAGCTGCTCGAGATGGGGGCGCCGTTCGCGTGGGCGAACGACTTCACGCAACTGCAGATCCGGGGGATCGGGGCGCTCGAGGTGCTCGGAGCGCTCGGCGTCGTGGTGCCGATGGCGACAGGCCTCGCGCCCGTGCTCTCGCCGATCGCCGCCGTCGGGATCGCCCTGCTGCAGGCCGGCGCATTCGTCGTGCACGCCCGCCGCGGCGAGAAGCCGTACCTGAACATGGGACTCTTCGCGCTCGCCGGTGCCGTCGCCGTGCTCGGTTTCTTCGTGCTCGCGGGAGCCTGACTCCCCAAGCGGGACGCAGAGCGTACGCCTGGTTGACAGTGCGTACACGCGGAGTAGCGTGACGAACATGACGATGGCGTCGGTCAAGGTCCTCGATTCCGAAGCGAACTCACGCTCGGTGGTCGATCGCGCACTCTCGATCCTGGGCACGTTCCAGGGCAACCGATCTCGACAGGCGCTCTCCGACATCAGCCGCAACAGCGGGCTGCCGATCGCGACCTGCTACCGCATCGTGCAACGCCTCGTCGAATGGGGAGCGCTCGAGCGCGACGGCGAGAACCGCTACCGCATCGGGCTGCGACTCTGGGAGGTGGCGTCCCGTGCGCCGCGCTCCGTCGGACTCCAGCGCATCGCCCGGCCGTACCTGCTCGACCTCTACGAGACGACCGGGTACGCCGCCCACCTCGCCATCCGCGAAGGCACCGAGCTCGTGTCGATCGAACGCTTCTGCAATCCCCGTCGCAGCGTGCGACGCCCCGTCATGGGCGGTCGCTACCAGCTGCACGTGACGGCGATCGGGCAGGTGCTGCTCGCGCACGCGCCCGACGACGTCCGCGAAGAGGTGCTCAGCGGGCCGCTGACGGCCTACACCCCGAAGACCTACACCGATCGCGCGACCCTCGAGCGCGTGCTCGCCGACATCCGCCGCACCGGCTACGCGGTGAGCGACCGCCAGGTGGATGCCGCCCACGTCGGCGTCGCGGCGCCGATCCGCGGGATGGACGGCCGCGTCGTCGCCGCCGTCTCCGTCGCGCTCACCGATGGCGACCCGCATGTGAAGGGCATGATCGACATCGTGCGCATCACCGCGACCTCGGTGTCGCGAGCGCTCACCGCCGCCGGCTTCGACGCGGCGTCGTAGGGGTCTCGACACGCCGCCTTCGGCGGCTACTCGACCACCGAGTGCCGACACGCCGCCTTCGGCGGCTACTCGACCACCGAGTGCTCAGCGGGTGAAGGCGGAGTGGCCCGTGATCGCCCGGCCGACGATGAGCGAGTTCATCTCGTGGGTGCCCTCGTAGGTGTAGACCGCCTCGGCGTCGGCGAAGTACCGCGCGACGTCGTGCTGCACGCGGATGCCCTCGGCACCGGCGATCTCGCGACCGAGGGCGACCGTCTCGCGCACGCGGTCGGCCGCCCACGACTTCGCCATCGCGGCGACCGCATCCGTGAGCTCACCGCGGCCCTTGAGGTCGGTGAGCCGCACGGCGAGGGCGAGCGTCGCCGAGGCGTTGCCGAGCATGCGGGCGAGCTTCTCCTGCACGAGCTGGAACCCCGCGATCGGCCGCCCGAACTGCTCGCGCGCGAGGGCATAGCGCAGCGCCGCCTCGTACGCGCCGGTCTGCATGCCCGCGGCGTTCCAGCCGACGACGTACCGCAGCTGCGCGAGGATGCGCGAGACGTCGCGGAACGAGTCGATGCGTTGCAGCCGCGCCGATTCGGGCACGCGCACGCCGTCGAGCCGGATGTCGCCGTTGCGCACCATGCGCAGCGCGATCTTGCCGCGGATGTCGTCGATCGTCACCCCGGGCGCGGTGCGCGGCACGACGAAGATCTTCGCCGCGCCGTCGGCGGCATCCTTCGCCACGACGAGCAGCACGTCGGCGATCGCGGCGTTGCCGTTCCAGCGCTTGTGACCCGAGATCACCCAGTCGTCGCCGTCGCGCGTGGCGACGGTCTCCATGCCCGCGGCGACGTCCGACCCGTGCCCCGGCTCGGTGAGCGCGAAACACCCGGTGAGCGTGAACGAGCGGATGTCGGCATCCATCGCCTGCACCTGCTCGGGCGACCCGCCCTCGCGCACGACCGTGCGGAACATGCCCGCCTGGCCCCCGTAGAGCACCGCGATCGACGAATCGAAACGCGAGAACTCGAAGTGCTTGAACCCCGTGTAGTAGTCGCTCGCGCCGTCGAGCTCGAGGTCGAGGTCGACGAGCAGCGGGCGGAGGTGCTCGGGGCAGTGGGCGTCCTCCCACCAGTCGGCGAGGTGCGGCCGCGCGTGCTCCTCGAGGGTGTCGCGCAGCGCCTGCAGCTTCGCGCGTTCGGCGTCGGTGAGCAGCTCGGCGTAGTAGCCGAGCACGTCGGTGGGAGGTTCGCCGGTCACAGGCCCAAGAGTCTCACGGCGTTGTCCTTGAGGATCGCCTGCGTGGCGTCCTCGGGGAACTCGAGCGCGGCGAAGTCGTCGAGCCACCGCTCCGGCGTCAGCGCCGGGAAGTCGGAGCCGAAGAGCATCTTGTCGTTGAGGTAGGTGCGGGCGGCGCGCACGAGGTTCGGCGCGAAGTACTTCGCCGACCAGCCCGACAGGTCGATCCACGCGTTGCCCTTGTGGGTCGCGACCGAGATCGCCTCGTCCTGCCACGGCACGCTCGGGTGCGCCATGATCACCTGCAGGTCGGGATGCCGCGCCGCCACGTCGTCGAGCAGCATCGGATTCGACAGCGAGAGCCGGAACCCCCAGCCGCCCGGGAGCCGCGCACCGGCGCCCGTCTGCCCGGTGTGCACGAGCACCGGAAGGCCGAGCTCCTCGATGCATGCCCAGAGCGGAATGTATGCCGGGTCGGACGGGTCGAATGCCTGCACCGACGGGTGGAACTTGAACCCGCGCACCCCGAGCGCCGCCTGTCGTCGCGCCTCGTCGACGGCCGCGGCGCCCTGGAGCGGGTCGACGCTGCCGAACGGGATGAGCACGTCGGCGTGACGGAGCGCTCCCTCGACGATCTCGTCGACGCTGTTGGGCGCGTGCCCGAGATTCGTCGTCGCGTCGACCGTGAACACGACCGCCGCGATCCCGCGCTCGCGGTAGTACTGGGCGGTCTCGTCGACGGTGAGCGGCTCCTGGGTGCTCTTGAAGTACGCCGCGAGGGCCTCGCGGAGGGCGGGTGGCGACGCCGTGCGTCCCGTGGAGTCGATCGACACGTGCACGTGCATGTCGATCGCGCGCACCGCCGCGGGGTCGAAGGTCACGAGGTCACCTTTCTCTCGGTGGTCGAGTAGCGCCGGAGGCGCGTGTCGAGACCGAGCGCGGGGGTCTCGACACGCGGGCTCCGCCCGCTACTCGACCACCGAATCACGAGACTGCTCCCTGCAGCTCGCGGAGGGCATCCTCTTTCACTCGGGCGAGCTCGACCTTGCCGGTCGGCGTGCGCTCGAGGCTCGGCCGCACGAACAGGTGGCGCGGCTTCTTGAACCCGGCGAGCCGCTCGGCGACGAAAGCCAGCACCGCGTCGCGGTCGATCTCGCGGCCGTCGGCCGGGGCGACTGTCGCGCTGACGACCTCGCCGAACCGCGGATCCGGCAGCCCGAACACGACGGCATCGGCGACATCGGGATGCGCGAGCAGCGCCTCCTCGACCTCGGCCGGGAACACCTTCTCGCCTCCCGTGTTGACGACGGCGGAGAGCCGCCCGAGCAGCTCGATCGTGCCGTCGCCGTTCGCGCGCGCCCAGTCGCCGGGAACGATGTAGCGGTGCTCGCCGATCTCGAGGAACGTCTCGGCGGTCTTCTGCGGGTCGCCGTAGTAGCCGCGGGGGAGGATGCCGCGGAAGCCGAGGATGCCGAGGGTTCCGGCCGTGGGCTCGAGCTCGCGGTGCTCCTCGTCGAGCAGCACGGCGCCCGGCGTGAGCTGCAGCGGTGCGGGGATGTCGGCGGCGGAGCGTGAGACACCGAGCGCGAACGGGCCGCCCTCGCTCGCGGCGAGCATGTCGATGATCGTGAGGTCGCCGAGCGCGTGCAGGCGCCGCTTCACGGGATCGGTGAACCGCATGCCGGAACTGTAGATCCAGCGCACGGTCGGCAGGCCGCCGGACGCCTCCGCGACGTCGGCCAGGGGGAGGGCGAGGGCGTCGCCCGCGACGATGACGCGCGTCACGCGGTGCTCGAGGATGAGGCGGTAGGCGTCGCCGACGTCGACGCTCGCGCTCGGCTGCAGCACGACGGTGCCGCCGACGGCGAGGGTGCCGAGCGTCATCGACTGCGCCGTTCCGTGCAGCAGCGGGCTCATCGGCAAGGTGACGGTCGGGGGCGTCGCCGGGTCGACGGCGATCGCGACGGCGTCCGCGAGCGTCTCGGGAGGCGTCAGGCCGATGAGACCCCACGTCGACGCACGTCGCGCGACGAGGAGGCTGTCGAGATCCCAGACGACGGCTTTCGGAGCACCCGTCGTGCCGCCCGTGTAGAGGCGCAGGTCGCCACCCGCCGGAGCAGCGACGGGCAGCTCGCCGCCGGCCGCGACGACGTCGGCGTAGCGCGTCGCGCCGGGTACGGCGGGCCCGCCGTCGTCGACGACGACGAGCTCGACGTCGAGACCCTCGGCGGCCTCGGCGGCGATCGCGCCGAGCGACGCCGGCACGAGGAAGACCCGCGCGTCGGAGTCGAGCAGGAGCGCCCGCACCTCGGCCGCGCGATAGCGGTAGTTGAGGGCGACGGGAGCGACGCCGAGACCGAAGCACGCCCACATGAAGGCGAGGAACTCGGGCCGGTTGTAGAGCAGCGTGGCCGCGGCATCCCCGACGCTGAGCCCGCGATCGGCGAGGTGCCGCGCGAGCGCCCCCGCTTCCGCCGCGAGACGCCCCCAGCTGAGCGTGTCGTCGCCCGCGACGATCGCGGGCCGATGGGGCACGGCCCCGGCGATGCCCTGCCAGAGGTCGGAGTAGTGGATGCGTTCCGGCTGGGTGTCGTCCGTCATGTCAGCCCGCCCGTCGCGACGGCGGGCCCGACTGCTGCGCGCTCGCCGCGAACGTCGTCCGCCATGCGGCGCCGATGCCGTCGGCCGACCAGCCGCCGTCGGCGTAGTCCGTCGCGATGACCTCGGGGTGCGAGAACAGCGTGAGCCGGTCGCCGCCGATCCCGATCGCCTGACCCGTCACGTCGGCGGAGTCGTCGGAGGCGAGCCACACGATGAGCGGGGCGACATCGTCGGGGCTGCCGAGGCCGCGGCCGTGGCGCAGCTCGTGCGGGATCGGGTCGCCGGCGCGGAAGCGCTCGTAGGCCTCCGCGAGGTCGGGGATCGTCGCGGTCATCGGGGAGAGCGCCACCGGGATGACGGCGTTCGCGGTGATGCGGTCTCGCGCGAGCTCGAGCGACCAGGTGCGGGCCATCGCGACGAGACCCGCCTTGACGGCCGCGTAGTTCGTCTGGCCGAAGCTGCCGTATTGGCCCGCGGGCGAGCCGATGACGACGATGCGGCCGCCGTCGCCCTGCTCCTTCATGCGGATCGCCGCCGCGCGGCCGGTCGTGAAGGTTCCCCGCAGGTGGGTCGCGACGACGGCGTCGAAGTCGTCGTCGCCCATCTTCCACAGCACCTTGTCGCGCAGCACGCCCGCGTTCGCGACGAGCACGTCGAGCCGGCCGAAGGCGGAGACCGCGTCGGCTACGAGCTGCTCGGCCGTGGCGCTCGGGCCGACGGGGCCGATCGTGGCGATCGCCCGTCCGCCGCGCGCCTCGATCTCGGCGACGGTGCTCGTGGCGGCCGCGGCATCCACGTCGTTGACCACGACGGAGCCCCCCGCGTCGGCGATCGCGAGCGCGTAGGCCCGCCCCAGACCGCCGCCGGAGCCGGTGACGATCGCGACCTTGCCCTCGAGCCGCGTCCCGGTCATCGGTAGTGCCTCAGCACGAGCTCGGCCACGACGGCGGGCTTCTCCGAGCCCTCCGTCTCGAACACGAGCGCGAGGGTCACCTGGTAGCCGCCCGGGACCTCCTCGACCTCGGCGACCGTGCCGCGCACGCGTACATTCGCGCCGGACCGCACGGGGGAGGGGAAGCGGATCCTGTTGAAGCCGTAGACGATGCCGGTCGAGGTGCCCGCCACCTTGTAGATCTCGCGCAGGTGCGGCACGACCATGCTGAGCGTCAGCATCCCGTGGGCGATGCGGCCTCCGAACGGTGAGCGCGCGGCGGCCTCGGCATCCACGTGGATGGGATTGTCGTCGCCCGAGAGTTGCGCGTAGAGGTCGATGTCCTCTTGCGGGATCGGTCGCCAGGTCGACGGCCCGAACGCGGTGCCCTTGAGCGAGGCCACCTCGTCGATCGTCGTGTGGGCGTATGCGGTGTCTGTCATCGGAAGGCTTCCTTGCCGGGATCAATGCTTCCGTATCCTGCCGGTGTCGGCTCGCCGACGACGCGCGGCTTTTCGGAGGGTGAAATCGCCGGCGCGGGCCTCAGACACCCCGTGTCATCGTCGCAAGCGGCATCCCGACGAAGGAGTGAGTGCGACATGACGGTGACAGAGGCGACGGCGCCCGAGGTCGAGGTGGCGGGCATCCGCGAGACGCTCGAGTACTACTTCGACCAGGAGTGGACCGACGGCCTGCCGGTCGTGCCGGTCACCGAGTCGGTCCTCGCGGAGTTCCTCGCGGCCGTCGATCGCGACCCAGACGAGGTGCTGTTCACGATCCCGCACCTCAACCGCTCGCTCACCGTGCGCACCGCCGCGATCAACGCCGCGCTCGCCGGCTGCAAGGCCGAGTACCTCCCGGTCGTGCTCGCCGCGTGGGAGGCGATCGCCCTCGAGCCGCACCCGGCGCGCGGCATCTGGCAGTCGACCACGGGCACCGCGCCGTTCCTCGTCGTCAACGGCCCGATCCGCACCGCGATCGAGCTCAACAGCACCGGCAACATCTTCGGCTCGGGCCACCGCGCGAACGCGACCATCGGGCGGGCCATCCGCCTCGGCTGCATCAACGTCTTCGGCCTGCACCCGCACAAGCTCGACCAGGCCACGCAGGGCAACCCCTCGAAGTTCTCGGCCGCCTTCGGCGAGAACGAGGAGCAGAGCCCATGGCCGTCGTTCGCCGTCGAGCACGGCCACGCGGCCGACGAGAGCGTCGTGACGGCGTTCGTCATCCGCTCGGTCGTGCACATCGAGGCCCGGCACACGATGACTCCCGAGCAGCTCGCTCTCGACTTCGTCGACACGATCGCCCGCTCGGGTGCGCTCATCCACGAGTACACGTCGACCCTGCTCGTGCTCACCCCCGAGCACGCCGCCCTCTTCGCGGGCGCGGGCTGGAGCAAGGACGACCTGCGGAACTTCATCTTCGACAACGCGACCCGCTCACGCGCCGACCTCGCGCGCGTCGGCAAGGACGCACTCTCGAACAAGACGCGCTGGCGCCTGGCGTCGAGCCACCCCGACTCGACGCCCGACACCGCGAGCAGTTCCGACGCGCCCGACGTCGTGCGTGTGCTGAGTCACCCGTCGAGCGTGCAGATCGTGGTCGCGGGTGCCGACAATGCGGGAGTCTCCGCCGTCGTCGAGGTGTTCACGCTGAACCCGCCGCGGCCGATCCCGTTCTCGCAGTCGAAGGTGCGGTAGCCGGCAGGCATCATGCGCCTCACCGACGAGGAGAAGCGGATGCGCGACGGCGCCGAGGGTGGTGCCGTCGCCGCCGCGATGGACCTGCTCGTGCGCTACGGCGAGGCGCTCGGCGCCGAGCGCCTCGTCGAGACGCGCAACGTCGCCGGCACGATGACGCAGCCGTCACCCGCGAAGGCGCAGCTCGTGCGCGAGGGCGGCTGGGCGAAGGCGTACGCCGTCATCAACCTCGACTCCGACGAGGAGTTCGACATCCCGCGGATGAAGGTGCCGACGTGTCAGCTGCAGCACGGGTTCTCCGATGATGCCGACGGCCTGACGGGGTACGCGAAGCAGTCGATCGAGCTACAGGGCGACGCGGAGTCGTACTTCTCGGAGCGGGGCGTCAACATCCTCGCGACCTGCACGCCGTACCAGGTCGGCAACCTGCCCGTCCGCGGCGAGCACTGCGCCTGGATGGAGTCCTCGGCGGTCGTGTACGCCAACTCGGTGCTCGGGGCCCGCACCAACTGCGAGGGCGGCGCCTCCACGGGTGCCGCGGGCCTGACGGGGAAGATCCCGTACTGGGGGCTCCACCTGCCCGAGAACCGGCTCGCGACCCACGTCGTCCGCGCCGACACCCGCGTCGAGACCTTCCAGGACTGGGGGATGTTCGGCTACTTCGTCGGCGAGGCCGTTCAGGAGGCCCGGCCCGCGGTGATCGGCGACCTCGCGCAGCCCGATCTCACCGACCTCAAGCACTTCGGGGCGGCGACGGCGACGTCGGGCGGGGTCGAGCTCTACCACCTGCCGGGCATCACCCCCGAGGCGCCGACCCTCGAGGCGGCGTTCGACGGCGGAGCGATCCCGGAGCCGATCGTCTACGGCGCCGCCGAGCGGCGCTGGGTGTACGAGACCCTCAACGCGCAGGGCTCGAGCACCGACGTCGACTTCATCCTGCTCGGCTGCCCGCACGCGTCCCTCGACCAGCTCGCGCAGATCGCCTATCGGCTCGAGGGTCGACGGCTGCACGAGAGCGTGCAGCTCTGGGTGATGACGCCGCGCGCGCTCGCCTCGATGTCGGCGCGCAACGGGTACACGCGCGCGATCACCCGGGCCGGCGGCTATGTTCTCACCGACTCGTGCCCGGCGATGTCGAAGGCGGCGCCGCCCGGCACGAAGGTGTTCGCGACCGACTCGGCGAAGCAGGCGCACTACCTCCCCGCCATCCTGGGCATCGAGGCCTGGTTCGGCACGCTCGACGAATGCCTGGATGCCGCGGTCACCGGCCGCTGGACGGGCGGGCTGGCATGAGCTCGACCGACGATCGCACCGGCCTCGTGCTGCGCGGCCGCGGAATCGTGCCCGGCGTCGTCGAGGCGGAGGCGCTCGTGACGCGCGACCCGATCTCGGGGTTCGGCGGCATCGACGTGGCCACCGGCACCGTCATCGAGCCGCGTCACGAGTTGTTCGGCGTGTGCTTCACCGGCAAAGTGCTCGTCTTCCCGGGCGCGAAGGGCTCCTCGGGGTGGTCGGGCTTCTTCCAGAGCACGCGGCTCATGGGCACGGCGCCCGCCGCGTTCGTCTTCGACGTCGTCACGACGAAGGCGGTGCTCGGGGCGATCGTCACCCGCATCCCGACCGTCGTCGAGGCGTTCCCGGCTCCGCTCGACGTCGTCCGCACGGGCGATCTGGTGCGCGTCGACGGTGATTCGGGCACGGTCACGGTGCTCAAAACCACTATGCACGTAGGGTTGAGGGGCAGCGCTTTCAGCGAGTGAAAAGAGCCGTAGGCGACCTGGGCACCCGTCGGCAGACTCAAGGAACCGTCCGCGAAGACGCGGCGGGCGGATCACCCCGACATAGGAGTCGACATGGTCACAGCAGTGAAGAGTTCCTCCACACGCCTGCGATTCGGCGCGGCTGCGCTCGCCGCGGCGACCGCCCTCGCCCTCGCGGGCTGCACCGGCGACACGACGGGTCCGGACGGCGACGGCGACACGCCGGCCGACCTCACCGACATCGTCGTCGTCTCGTTCCTTCCGCTCCAGTCGTTCACCTTCACCCCGGAGATGTACGCCTACTCGTCGGGCATCTTCGAAGAGCACGGCCTCGACGTGCAGCTGCAGCCCGTGCAGGGCACCTCCGCCGCCATCCAGACCCTCCTCGGCGGCGCGACGCCGATCACGCGCGTGAGCACCGTCGATGTCATGCCGGGCATGGAGTCGGGGCAGCCGATCGTCGCGATCGGCACCCAGGCCTACCGCTCCAACCTCCGCATCATCTCGACCGAGGGCAACGCCATCGAGTCCGCGGAGGACATGGAGGGCAAGACCATCGGCATGGGTTCCGTCGGCGGCACGAGCGAGAAGATGCTCAACTTCGCGCTCGACGACGCCGGTGTGCCGCGTGACTCGGTCACCCGCCAGGCTGTTCCGGTCACCGCGGCGACGTACGAGCTCGTCAAGCAGGGCCAACTCGACGGCTACATCGTGAGCCTCGACACCTCGATCGGCATCGTCAACCAGAACGACGACGCCGTCTCGAGCCCCGCCGGTCTCGTCGACGCACCCGAGCGCCAGGTCTGGATCACCACCCAGGCGAACCTCGAGAACGAGCAGCGGGTCGACGAGATCGAGCGCTTCCTCGCCGCCATCAAGGAGGCGACGCAGGAGATCATCGACGACGCCGAGAACGACTTCGCGAACGTGCTCTCGACGCTGCGCGACAGCGGCGACTGGGAGTTCGCGGCCCTCGCCGACGACGCGATCGCGATCGAGGCGCTCACGACCTACACGACCGAGACCTGGATCGACTCGACGGGCGCCGTGGGCCTCCTCGAGAACGACGAAGAGTACTGGCAGACCATCTACGACGCGTACGTCGACGGCGGCCTGCTCGACGGCGGCGCCGACCCCGGGCAGTGGATCACGAGCGACCTGCTCCCGCAGTGACATCCGGTGGCGGCCCCGCGATCCGGGGCCGTCACCACCCCACCACCACACGAGAGACAAAGTCCGCATGAGCAACGAGACCCTGACCTCCCCGCCCGCCACCGCCACCGGCGGCGAGACCCCCCGGCTGCGCATCCAGGGGGTCGGGCGCGACTTCCAC
>NZ_JBMRCP010000082.1:0-16068 GCF_057350545.1 Pseudolysinimonas sp.
CTCGTTCTGCATCGATACGACGATGCCGGTCGGGATGTGGGTGATGCGCACCGCCGAGTCGGTCGTGTTGACGCTCTGGCCGCCGGGGCCGCTCGAGCGGAAGACATCCACCCGGATGTCGCCCTCGGGAACCTCGACCTCCTTGGCCTCCTCCATGACGGGGATGACCTCGACGGCAGCGAAGCTCGTCTGGCGCTTGTCGGCCGAGCCGAAGGGGCTGATGCGGGCGAGACGATGGGTGCCGGCCTCGACGCTCAGGGTGCCGAACGCGTAGGGCGCATCCACCTCGAAGGTCGCCGACTTGATGCCCGCGCCTTCCGCGTAGGAGGTGTCGAGCACCTTCACGGGGTACTTGTGGCGCTCCGCCCAGCGCAGGTACATGCGCAGAAGCATCTCGGCGAAGTCGGTCGCGTCGTCGCCACCGGCGCCCGAGCGGATGGTGACGACGGCGCCGCGGTCGTCGTACTCGCCGTCGAGCAGGATCTGCACCTCGAACTCGCCGAGGGCCTTCTGCAGCGAGACCAGCTCGTCGCGGGCCTCCTGCGCGACCTGCTCGTCGTCGCCCTCGATCGCGAGTTCGACGAGCACCTCGAGGTCGTCGAGACGGGACTGGATGCCCGTGATGCGCGCGAGCTCGGACTGACGGTGGCTCAGCGCGCTCGTGACCTTCTGCGCGGCCTCGGGGTCGTCCCAGAGGTCTTGCGCGCCGGCCTTCTCGCTCAGATCGGCGATCTCCGCCTGCAGCCGCTCGACTCCGATCACGCTGCGGATGTCGTCGAACGTGCTGCGGAGGGCCGCGATTTCTGCGCCGAGGTCGAGGTCGATCATGTCGCGTCAAGCCTAGGCGTAACGTGTGGAGCGATGAGCACCGAGGACACTCCGTTCCGCTGGCGCTCCATCGTCGTCGTGGTCTTCCTCCCCACGATCGTCTTCGCGATGGGGCAGTTCGCGCTCATCCCGGTCATCCCGGCGCTCGCCCGCGGTCTCGGCACCGACCTCGGCGGCGCCGCGCTCATCGCGTCGATGCTCGTCGTCGGACAGCTGCTCGGCGACATCCCGAGCGGTGCGATCGTGGCGCGCATCGGCGAGCGCCGCGCCATGCTCGCGGCGGCGGGCCTCGCGCTCGTCGGCGCCGTCACGCTGCTGCTCGCACCGCACCCCGCGGTGCTCGGCCTCGGGGTGCTGCTCATCGGCATCGCGGGGGCCGCCTTCGGTCTCGCCCGCCACGCGTTCATGACGACCTACGTGCCGCTCCACGTGCGGGCGCGGGCACTGTCGACGCTAGGCGGCAGCAACCGCCTCGGCGCCGTGGCCGGCCCGTTCGCGGGCGCCGCGCTCCTCACCGTCACGGGCGAGCCGGCGAGCGTCGTCGCCCTGCTCGCGACGTGCTGCTTCGTCGCCGCGGGACTGCTGCTCGTGCTGCGCGACCCGGCAGCGGCCTTCACCCGGGGTCCGCGCACGCGCGGCGAAGCGGAGGTCGGCGCCGAGGCGACCGGCCTGTGGCGCACACTCGCGGCGAAGCGGACCGTGCTGCTGACCCTCGGGATCGGCTCGGCGATCCTCTCCGGGTTGCGGCAGGTGCGACAGGTGGTGCTGCCCGTGTGGGCGATCAGCATCGGTCTCGACGCCCCGACGACCTCCGTCGTCATCGGCATCGCGGGGGCCGTCGACTTCTCGCTGTTCTTCCTCGGCGGCTGGATCATGGACCGCTTCGGGCGGCTCTGGACGATCCTGCCGTGCGGGCTCGGGCTCTCCGCGGGGCTCATCGCGCTCGCGTTCACCCACGACCTCGACGCCCGGGTCGGCTGGTTCGTCGGCATCGCCCTCTTCCTGGCGATCGCGAACGGGGTCGGCTCCGGCATCCTCATGACGCTCGCCGCCGACCTCGCCGACCGCCGCAATCCGGCGCCGTTCCTCGGGGCGTGGCGGTTCACGACCGACCTCGGCGGCGCAGGTGGCCCGGTGCTCGTCACCGCACTCACGGCGGCGTTCAGTCTCGCGATCGGCGTCGCCACGCTCGGCGTCGTCGGGATCGCGGGGGCGGTGCTGATGGCCGTGTTCGTGCCGCGATATGTGGCGTCGCGGCCCGGGCAGGGAGCGAGCTGACCCCGGCGTCGCGGATAATTCTCGGGTGCCCGACAGTCCGCTCGCCGCGAGCCCGTACACGGTGCTCGGCGTCACGGCGCAGGCGAGCGCCGCGGAACTCAAGCGCGCCTTCCGGCGACGACTGCGCGAGACGCACCCCGACACCGGCGGCGACCCCGCTGTCTTCGTGCGCGTCCAGCTCGCCTGGGAGCAGGTCGGCACCCCCTCGGCGCGTGCCGCGTACGACGCCGGGTCGCGACGTCACGACGACGAGGGCGGACGCACCTGGGCCCCGGCACCGCCGCGGAAACGCGAGAACGCGTCACGCCCGCAGGCGCGCACGCAAGGGCATCCCGGCGGCTGGTATCGCGAGCGCTACCTCGACCTGCTGCGCGAATGGGTGGGTCGGGGCGCCGACATCCCCGATCCCTACGACGCGGTGCTCGTGCGCTCGGCGCCCGTCGAGGTGCGCCACCTGCTCGCCTCGGCGATCGCCGAGGAGCAGTCGGCTGTCGCGCTCGCCGGCCTCGGGATGGGGTTCACCGTCTGGCACGACGTCGACACCGCGGCCGGTGCCGGCGGTGCGGGCAAGATCGATCACATCGTGCTCGGCCCGAGCGGGCTCTGGGGGATGCTGAGCGAAGACTGGGGCGAAGAGGTCGCGGTGCGCCGCGGCGAGCTGATCGGTCCCGGTATCCCGCGCGACGAACGGCCCGTGCAGGAGCTCGCGCGCCGCACGCGCAGCTTCGAGAAGGTCGCGCGGGTGAAGTTCTCGGGGCTCGTCATCGTCGTCGGCGACGGCGCGAGTGCCGAAGGGGTCGCGGAGATCGGCAAGGTGCGCAGCGCTCGCGCGTTCCTCGTGCAGCGGCCTCGTCTCGCGCACTTCGTGCGGACCGGGGTTCCGGGGGTCGGCACCGGGGGCACCGATCTCTTCGAGCTGCGCACGCGCGTGCAGGGCGCGGCTCGGTTCGTCTGACTCTCGGCGCGGTCGAATGCCGCCTGAGAAGAGTGGGCGGTCGCCGATACCCGAAATCGGCGACCGCCTCAGTCGCGAGTGGCTGGGCACTGCGAACGACTGTCGACAGCAGTCTGCTCCCTCTCACCGACACCGCGAGGGACTTGTCAACAGGGGTGCCGTGTGGGATAACCGCGCTCAGCCGAACACCGCGCGAGCGGTCGCGGTCGCCTCGATCCGCAGGCCGTCGGGAAAGAACACCGTGACGACCGGCGGTCGCCACACCGCGGACAGCGTCACCATCGCGCTCTCGCCGTCGGGCGTCGTCGCCTGCTCGAGCACGAGGCCCTCGAACCCGCCATTCGGCGTCGAACCGAGGAACGCGCTCACGTCGCGGTGCACGTCGGCCGGCTCGAGCTCGACCTCCGGCCGACCGTCGACGAGTCGCACGTCGTCGAGGTCGAACGCCTCGGCGCCGACGAGTGCCGCCCCGTCGGCGAGGGTGAACAGCTGCTTGCGTTCGAGGTAGAGCGAGGATGCCGCCGCCGCGACGAGCACGAGGGCGAGCCCGAGCGCCCCGAAGCCCGCGACGAGCGGAAGGGTCGACCCGTCGTCGTCGTGGAGCGACCTCATCACGACCCCGCGAATCGCGACACCTGCTCGGTCGCGACCGAGTCGATCGGCACACCCAGGGGGAGGTCGGTCTCGAGCACGGCGGGGAAGAGCGGGAGGGGCGCGACGATCGAGATCGTGACGGTCACGAACCCGCGGCGGGTGAGGCATTCGGCCGGATCGGGGCGGCAACTGATCGCGACCGTCGCATCCCCGGCGTCGAGCCCGTAGTCGGCGAGCGTGACGGCGATCGCGCGCTCGGCGGCCGCTTCCCCCGCGGCGACGGACGACGCCTGCACGAACACCCGTGACGCCTGACGCGCGGCACCTTCGACGGCGAACGAGGCGCTCTGGATGCTCGCGAGGGCGAGCACGAGGTAGACGGTCGGCACGAGCAGCAGGAGCCCGACGGTGATGAACTCGATCGACGCCGATCCCCTCTCGTCGAGGAGGAGGTCAGTCGAGCGTCTCTTGGGCCGCATGACCCTCCACCTCCAATCCCCCGCCCACTCCGAGGAGCCCGACGACCGGGAGCGTCGTGCGAACCGTGACGGTGACGGCGGGATGCCCCATCCACTCCCCCGTCGCGACCGTGACGTCGGTCGCGTAGTCGGCCCCGATCGCCTCCGTGATGAGCGCGCGGGTGCGGGCGACGCCGTCGGCGGGCACGTTGTCGGCGAGCGCCGCGAACCGGGCGCCCTCGGCCGCCGCGTCGAGCACCGTGTTGCGCACGTGCAGGGCGAGCCCGAGTTGTACGACGGCGAGCGTGAGCACGGTGAGCAGCACGCCGACGAGCGTGAACTCGACGACCGCCGAGCCCTCGTCGTCGCGGAGGCGCATCGTCGCTAGAAGCCCGTCACCCGGTCGAGCGCGCTCTGGAAGATCTGCCCGAGCGCGGGGCCGGCGATGGCCCAGATCGCGATCACGAGGCCTGCCGTCATCAACGAGATCAGCACCCAGCCCGGTACGTCACCGCGTTCCTGGCGGAGCAACTCCGCCCATCGTCCCCTGATCGTGTCCATGCCCGACATGGTCGCGCGGACCTCGCTCGGGCCGCGCCATCCATCCACACCCCTCGAGGACGGGCGCCGGTCGCCGGGGTGTTCTAGGGTGGCATTCCCGAAAGGACGACGGTGCCGCAGTACGACTTCAACCCGCCACCGGGCTGGCCGGCGCCGCCGCAGGGATGGCGTCCAACTCCCGGGTGGCAGCCCGACCCGTCGTGGCCGCCACCTCCTCCGGGCTGGAGCTTCTGGAGCGTGCGGCCGCCGTCGAAAGCCGCACGCCGGGCGTTCGCGATCGTCGGCGCGGTCAGTGCTCTCGCCCTCGTCGCCGTCGTGGCGGTCGTCGCCGTGCGGGGCTCGACCTCCGACCGCGGCATCACCGTGCCCGACGGTGCCCCCGTCCCGGTGTTCGCGACCGTCGCGGAGGCGACCGAGTACTACGAACAGCAGAAGCACGACCTCCGCGGCTTCATCGACGCCGAGCCCTTCGGGTACGACTACACGTTCGTCGACGATCTCCTCGCCGACCTCGACGACAGCGTCGGCGCGGAGAGCACCGACCTGTTCCCCGACCCGGCCGTGATCGCGCGAGCCGGCTACCAGGTGCTCGACACGCAGGATCGCTTCGCCGGGCTCGTCGAGAAGTGGGAGGCCGACTTCGCCCCGAAGCCCGAGCTGCTCACCAACGCCACCGGCAGCGTCGCCGAGGCGGCGCTCGACGCCGTGAGCGCCGGAGTGGCCGACATCCGCTTCGACGACTTCTGCGGCACCACCGACGAAGCGCTCGCGTGCGTCGCCACCGGCACCGTCGTGCACGTGCCCGCCGAACTTCTCGACTACGACGACGAGCGGATGCGCGCCGAGTTCGGCGACCACTGGACGTCGGTCATGTGGCACGAGTTCGCGCACGTCATCCAGAACAAGTACCTGTTCCGACTCTGGGATGACCCCGATTTCCAGCGGCTCTTCGTCGACCCCGCGGTGCCCCCCGGCAACGGAGACATCGACTACCCGGCCGAGCACTCGGCCGACTGCATGGCCGCGGCCGTGTTGGACGACTACATCATGGGCTACGACGGCGAGTGCACCCCCGAGAAGCTCGACTTCGCGCGCACCATCTGGGACGGCTCCTTCTACATCGGCTGACGTGGTGTCAACCTCCAGCACGCCTTCAGGATGCCGCGCAGACTGGATCCATGACGCAGCTCGATTCGATGACGCGCGCCTCCGCGGCCCACTCGGCCCATATCGAGAGCGCCGAGGCGGAGACGGAGCGGATCATCCGGTCGGCGACGATCTGGCTCGGTGCGATCATCGTGACGGCTGCTCTGCTGCTCGGCCCCTCCGTGGCGGCGGGATGGCGCCCCGGCGACTTGCCTCTGCAGGAGCAGGCCGTCTGGTGGTTCGGCGCGATCGTCGCGGCGGCCGGAGTAGCGGCGCTCGTCTGGGCCGGATGCCCCACGCTCGGGTATCCGGTCGCGCAGGCGTGGCGGCAGAAGCGCATCTGCGTGCGCATCGGCATCGTCGCGAGCCTCGTCGGGATGGCGGTGGCGGGTCTCTCCGTGCTGCTCGCGCCGGCCGTCTGAACGGCCCGGGTGCCCGCCCCTCTCGCTAGCGTGAGGTCATGACCGCCGACGAGCTGCTCGCCGACCTCCGCGCGGTCGCCGACCCCGCTCGGCATCCGCAGAAGCACTACCGGGGTGGGGGCGGCATCCTCGGGGTGCGCATGGGCGAGCTGTTCGCGATCAGCGCACGATATGTGCGGATGCCGCTCGCCGAGGTCGGGCGTCTTCTCGACGAGCGGGAGTACGAGCCCCGGCTGGAGGCGTTCTGCATCCTCGACTTCGCCGTGCGCAAGCGTCCCACCGATGACGAGCGCCGCGCGCGGCACGACCTCTACCTCGCGCGGCATGACGCGATCGACGCCTGGGACATGGTCGACCGTGCGGCCCCGCGGGTGATCGGCGCGTACCTGGCCGACAAGCCGCGCGACGTGCTGTTCGAGCTCGCGGCATCCCGCGACCCCTGGCGGCGGCGCACCGCGATGACGGCGCCGCTCGTCTACACGCGAGCCGGGCACCCGGGTTTGCCCGACCTGTATCGCCTGGCCGGGATGCTGCTCGCCGACCGCGACCCGATCGTCGCGAAGCCGGTGGGCATCGCCCTCAAGCACGCGGGCGGAGCGGACCCCGACGGAGTGCGCGCGTTCCTCGTCGAGCACGGCGACGCGGTGCCTGCCCCGATCCGCCGGGAGGCGCGTGCGAAGCTCCCCGTCTGACGGAGCCGCGCACTGCGGTCAGCGCAGCAACGACCCGTCGACCTGCGAGACGACGAAGATCCCGATGCCGAGGATCGACAGCACGACGACTGCGGCGAACACCGCCATGAGCACGAGCATCCGCTTCGGCGGGAGGTCGACGGCGACGTTCAGCCCGCCGGTCCCGGTCTTCTCGGTCCAGCCGAGCCGGGCGGCGACGGCGCGGAGATCCGCCTCGCGTCCGGCGCTGTCCTCCGGGGCGTCGGGATTCGCGACCAGCCCCTCGGGAGTGCGGCGGAAGGTCATCGTGCGCCGCAGCCCGGTGTAGCGACCCGACGAGACGCGCCGGCTGGCCGAGTAGCCGCCGAGGGTCCAGCCCTTCCGCTCCCGATCGAGGTCGTGCCCGGCGATGCGTCGCGTCGACCACGAGAAGGTGCGCGCGGCTTCCTCGGCGACGACCCGGAGGTGCACCTCGTCGGACGCCGCAAAGCCCTCGGAGGTCGCCTGACGCAGCGGGTGGCGCGCGACGAAGCCGTCGGACGTGCGGTCGGTCGTCCAGGGCGGCCCGAACTCGGCGGCAACCCCGGCCCGGAACTCGTCGATGGGATCGGCAGCCTGTGGATCGCTCACCTTCGCAGACTAGCGAGCGACGGGCGATAGTTGCAGAATCACCCGGGAGGACGGGGCAATGTGCAACTAACCCGACAAAACCCTCAGTGCTCCGCCGGCGACTGCATCGCGTGGATGTACTCCTTGATGGAGGGCATCGCCTCGAGCTTGTCTTGGAAGAAGGTGTTCACGAGGTTGATGACGCGGGCCTGCGCGCCGTCGACCGCCGCGGTGCGGGCCTCGCCGGGTTCGAGCGACTCGAGGGCGCGCGCGAGATCCTGGATGGCGGCGACGATCTCCTCCTCCGCAGGGCCGTCGAGCGCCTTCACGACGTCGAGCACGAGCGCATCCGCCTGACGGCGCACGTCGTCGATCGGGATCGACGAGCCCGGCTGCGTCGCGTTGTCGAGCGTCACGATGAGCGACCACACCTGGTAGAGGATCGTCGTCGGCTCGTCGAACAGTCCGCGTACGAAGGCGGCGTCGTAGTGCCGCCCCGAGAGCCGGAAGACGTTGTACATGCGCTTCGCGGCCTTGCCGTAGTTGAGGTGCTTCGTGAGGTACTTGCGCACCTCCTTCTCGAGCTGCTCGACGTAGCTGTCGAGTGCGTCGTCGGAGACGTGGGCGACGATCTTCGCGAACGTCGGCACCTCCTCCGCGTCGAGGTAGACCTCCTGGAAGTACGTGTCGAGGTAGCCGTCGAGCGGCGTGATCGTCCCGTCGGGCGCCTCCCACGTGACGTCGATGACGTTGCTCGCGTTCGAGAGCTTGCCGCGCTCGGGGTCGGTCACGACCCAGTCGGCCTTCACCCAGCCCGGGTCGCGGGCGGCGTCCTCCCACCGCACCTCGCCATCCGGGGTCTGGATCACTCCGGCCTCGATGTCGGCGAGCGTCCAGCTGATCGGGGCGCCGGTCTTGGTCGATCCGAGCTTCGCCTCGAGGAACTGGTACGTCGCGCCCCGCGTGAACGCCATGACCTTCTCTTTGAGCGAGGTCGCCAGGATGGCGCTCGCCTCGTCGCGCGTCGCGGCCTTGATGTTGAAGCGCTGGAAGAAGTCGGCATCCCCGGGGAAGCTCTGGATCTTCGACTGGGCCGCCGAGCCCGAGAGCGCGAGCGCCCCCTCCGTGGTCGCCGGGTCGCCCGTGAGCTCGACGATCGCGCCGATCTTGCGGAACCGCGCGAGGTCTTTCGGCGAGAAGTCGAGCATCGCGACGCGGTGGCCGAACGTGCCGCTGCGCACATCCACGGTGACGTCGTCGTCGCTCTGCGCCGCGATCGCCGCGAGCCACGCGACGGTGTCGGCCTCGTCGAGCTTCACCCCGAGACGCTCCGCCGATTCGATGATGCGCTGCACCTCGGGATTCATGGTGTCGCTCACGGCGTCTCCTCGATCAGGATGCTTCGGTCAGGATGCTTCGGGTGTCAGGATGCTTCGGTGGCTTGCGAGCTCGCGGTGCGGAGGGCGGCGGCATCCTCGGAGATCCGGCGGAACAGCTCGGCCTGATCCCGGGCGTCACCGAGAGCGTTGTGGGACAGCGGGCGGCCTGAGAGGTACTTCGGCGAGAGGTGCCGCATGCTCGTCTGCTCCCAGGTGGAGCCCATCATGCCGACGTAGTAGGACTTGATGTCAAGACCCCCGTGCCCGAACGGGTTGTCGAGACCGTAGCGCACGAAGTACTCGTTGACGAACATCCAGTCGAAGACGGCATTGAAGCCGACGAAGACGGCGCGGTGCGTCTGCGGCGGCACGACGTCGCGGATCCACTGCGCGAACTCCGCCATCGCCCGCGCGGGTTCGGTGCCGTGCTCGGCCAGATGCTCCATCGTGAGGCCGCTCACCGCGAGGGCGCTGTCGACGACGGCGAGGCGGTCGGGCTTGAGCTCGACGTAGAAGCCGCGGTCGGGGTCGTCGATCGGGCACGCCCCGATCGACACCATCGCGTAGTCACCGGGGGTCGGGCCGGCCGTCTCGACGTCGACCGAGATGAACCGCTCGGGACGGATGCGCTGCTTCTCCGACACCGCCACCGTCAGGCCTGACCGAGGTGCGCGGTGACCTCGATCTCGATCTTCATCGCAGGGTTGGAGAGCCCGGCGACGAACATCGTGGCCGCGGGCCGCACCTCGCCGAAGACCTCCTGCAGGGCGGGCCAGGTCTTCTCGAAGTCGGCGCCGTCGGGCAGCAGGTAGTGCACGCGCACGACGTCGGCGAAGGACGCCCCCGCCTCGGCGAGGGCCGCACCGATGTTCTTGAGCGTCTGCCGCGCCTGCTCTTCGACGTCGTCGGAGATCGTCATCGTCGCGTAGTCGTATCCGGTGGTCCCCGAGACGAACACCCACTCGCCCGAGACCACGGCACGCGAGTACCCGATCTGCGACTCGAAGGTGGACCCGGACGAGATCAGCCTGCGCATGGTTCGAGGCTACTGGTGCCCGGCGGGCATCCTTCTCCGTTCGATGCAAGCCCCTGGCGCGCGCACCGCCCCGCGACGGACCGTGGAGCATGGACGATCACCTCAAGCAGCCGACCGATCACCTGCCGCCGACGTCCGAGCGGGATGCCGACGACGAGCGCACGACGGCGGGCGAGCCTTACCCGGACGACGCGCCGACCGAGCAGGGCGGGGTCTCGCCCGACACGGCCGCCGAGCCCGACAAGCCCGCCCGGCACGGAGTCGCGAAGCTTCCGCCCGGCCCGCATTGAGTCACCGCGCGGGTTCCGGCTCCGGTTCGGGCTCCGCCTGGTCGGCGACCGCCACCGGTCTCACGACTGCGTCGGCGGCCTTCTCGGCGCGCACGCACGCGATGCCGACGAGGATGAGCACCCCGCCGAGCAGCTGGAACGGTCCGAGCGCCTCGCCGAGCAGCGCCCACGCGAACAACGACGCGAAGACGACCTCGAGCATGCCGACGAACGACATGAGCCGCGATCCGAGCCGCTGCGATGCGGTGATGCTGAACGAGTAGGCCACCGCGGTCGTGACGGCGAGCACGAGGAAAGGCTCCCACCACGGCACGATGCCGCCGAGCGAGGCGACGTCGCCGAAGGTGGCGGTGAAGGGGACGAGCCCGGTGAGTCCGACGAGCAGCAGCGAGAGCGCTCCGAGCAGCAGACCACCGGCCGCGAAGGCGACGGGCGGCAGCCCGTCCGCGGGGCGCGCGGCGAGCACGTAGTAGAGCGCGCAGCCGACGGCCGCGGCACCCGCGAGCATGAAGCCGAGCGGGTCGCCGCCGCCCACCGGCCCGATGATGAGCACGAGCCCGGCGAGCGCGACCGCCGCTCCGAGGAGCACGATCGCGCGGGGCAGCCGCCGCGTGGCGATCGCGACCCAGGCGACGAGCAGCAGCGGCGCGGTGTACTCGATGAGCAGCCCGGACGACACGGGGATGCGCTGGATGGCGGCGAAGTAGACGAGCTGGGTGCCGGCGACGCCGATGAGCGCCATCCCGAGGATGCGCCAACGGCCCCGCCACACGACGTGCCACTTCCCGCGCAGCGCGCGGGCGGCGAACGGCACGAGCAGCAGTCCGGCCAGGGCGGCCCGTACGGTGACCGCCGCCGCGGGGCTCCATCCCGCCTCCATGAGCGGCTTCACGAGCGCACCCGAACTGCCGAAGGCGAGCGACGCGAGGATGCCGTAGGCGAGTCCGGTGGTGACGGTGGCGCGACTCATGGGTTTCCTGTCAGGAGCGAGATGCGGTTACGCTGCTGACATTAGAGCTCCGGCTCGTAAGGATTCAAATTGCATTTCACCCCTGACACCGAGGACGCGATCGCCTTCCTCGTCGCCCTCGCGAACACCGCACCCGCGGCCTCTCGCAGCGGCGACGACGAGCTCGCGACGACCGCGTCGCTCACGGCGCTCGTCGACGAACACGGCTACTCGGGGCGCTTCGACCGCGACCAGGCCGAGCTCGCCTCCGTGGTGCGCGTGCGTGACGAGCTACGCGCGATGTGGATGCTCCCGCGCGACGAACTCGTCGGCGAGATCAACCGCTGGCTGCGCGAGGTGAACGCCCTTCCCTTCCTCGTGCGGCACGACCGCTTCGACTGGCATCTGCACGCGACCGTCGACGACGCCCCGCTCTCCGAGCGCATGCGCGCGGAGGGTGCGCTCGCGCTCGCGGAGGTCGTGCGCGCCGCCGCCACGGGGCGGATGCGGGTGTGCGCCGCCGACGACTGCGCCGGCATCCTGCTCGACCAGTCCCGCAACGGCTCCAAGCGCTTCTGCTCGGTGCGCTGCGGCAACCGCGTCAACCAGCAGGGGTTCCGCGAGCGGATGGGCTCGGACTAGACCTCCGGACCCTTCCGCGCCATCCAGAGAGTGGGGTCGGCGAGCGGCTCGAAGCCGTACTGCGCGTAAAGGCCGTGTGCATCGGAAGTCGCGAGCATCACGCGACGCACGCCGGCCGCGTCGAGCTCGTGCACGATGCGCGCGACGAGCTGCTTGCCCACCCGGCGTCCCCGCGCCGCGTCGTCGACGAAGACGTCGCAGAGCCAGGCGAAGGTCGCCCGGTCGGTGACGACGCGGGCGAAACCGAGCTGCTCGCCCGACTCGTCGTCGTACGCGCCGAAGCTCCACGACCCGGCGATCGCGGCATCCTGCGTCTCCCGCGTTCGGCCCGTCGCCCAGTACGACTGCTCGCCGATCCACCGATGGATGCGCTCGCGGTCGAGTTCGGCGGGGTCGTCGGAGATGCGGATGCCGTTCATGGTCTTTACCCAATCACCCGTCAACCGGTGGCGCGCGCTCGCGCGTCGTGAGGACATGAAGCGCTCCCGCATCCTCGTGGGCTCCCTCGCCCTCGTCGCGGCGCTCGTCGCGCCCGCCGCCCTCGCGCCCGCACCGGCGCAGGCGTTCCCGACCATCGTCATCCCGACGTGCGCGCAGATGTTCCCGAAGGCCTCGTGGAGCCTCCTCTTTCCGACGGGGATGCGTCTGACCTCCGACACCGTGCGCACGGGCGCGAGCAACGCGCGGCAGGCGGAGATCATCAACGGCGGATGGCACCAGAACTGCACCTGGACGAACGCGCTGGGCACGCGCTCGATCACCGTGAGCGTCGCGTGGATCGACATCGTCGAGCACCGCGAGATCCGCGCCTGGTACGCAGCCCGCGGCATCTCCCAGTTCTCGAGCGGCGGCTCACCGGAGGACTACGCCGCCGTGCCGCACAAGGCTCCGCGGATGGAGATGCACTACACGGGCAAGATGTTCTTCATCGCGATCGACGACCGCGGCTTCGGCAGCCTGGGTGCATCGATGCAGGACGTGCACGAGACCGTCATCCGCCTCAACCCGTGGATGCTGACAATTCCGTGATGCACGCGGACCGTGCTCTCTGCGCGCCGCCGCTATCTTGGCCGCATGCCGGAGGCCCGCCTTCTCACTGCCAGTTGCACGACGGGCTGGCTCGATTGGATCCATAGCGAGCTGTGGCTTCTCGACGATGGCCTCCTGGTGCTGAGAACCAGCCTCGCAAGGACCCTGGCGAACGCTCTCGGCCCCACTGTGAGTTCGACACCGCTGAGGAAAGACTTCGGGCCGCTGGAGCTGGAGACGCTCCAGTCGGCACGGCCCGAGGCGTGGATCGTGGCTTCGAGCATCCGCGCAGTGTCCTTCCGCTTCGGCGCGTTCGCCAACCAGGTCACCATCGCCTCGGCGGCCGGTGAGCGGAAGCTCTTGTGGTTCCCGCACGACCGACCGGAGGTCCCTCTCCGCGAGGCGTTCGTTCGATGGGGAGTCCCATTCGACGGCTGACGGCCGCAGTCCGGGTTGAGGACCCACGCGTTTGTCGTCAGAACCCCAACTGAAGCACCATCACACCCGGGAAGATCGCAAAGAGCACCGTGATGGGGAGCACGCCCAGCACGAGCGGGAACATCATCGCGATCTCCTTCTTGCCCGCCGCCTCGAGCAGACCGCGCTTGGCGTCGTCGCGGGAGTCCTGCGCCTGCGCGCGCAGCACGTCGACGAGCGGGGTGCCGCGCTCGAGCGCTCCGAGCAGCTGGTCGACGGTGCGGGTGAGGGCGGGTAGCCGGATCTCGTCGGCGCAGCGTTCGAGCGCAAGGGCCAGCGGGATGCCCGCGTTGACCTGCGCGACGACGGTGCCCAGTTCGCGCGCGAGGTCGCCGTTGCCGGCTCGGGCGACACGTCGCAGCGCGTCGAGCACGCCCTCGCCCGCGGAGAGGCTCAGGGTGAGGAACTCCAGCACGGTCGGCAGCTCGGAGGCGATGCGCTCACGCCGCGCCCGCGCCGCGCGCGAGAGGAGCTGATCCGGCAGCAGCACGCCGACCGCAAGGGCCAACATCACGATCGCGCCGAGCAGCAGCGGCGACACCGTCGACGATCGCGCGATCGCCACCGCGAGCAGGATGCCGAGCCCGGCGCCGGTGGCCGCGCCGACGAGCTGCCGGCCGCGCAGTGCCTCGACCGCCAGTGACCACCCCGCCTGACGGAGACGACGCTCGACGTCGTCGTCGCCTCCGAAGACCGACGCGAGTGCCGCGCGAAGGCGACGGCCGGTCGGAGCGAGCAGCCCTCCGAGGAACGACAGCGGTTCCGCCGGTCGGCGATCGAGCAGTTCGCGCGCGGCCGGTGAGATGTCGGCGACGTGCGGCGCGAGCCGTGCCGCGAGCCGCGGCGCCCCGACGCGCGGCACGAGGCCGAGAAGCGCCCACAGCCCCAGGCCGAGCGCGACTCCGGAAGGCACAGCGAGGGCGACGAGCCCGCTCACGCGTACCACCGCCGTTCCTCGGGCAGTCGGCCGAGGGCGATCATGACGCGGTACGCGACGATCGAGACGACGAGCCCGACTATCAGCAGCACCAATCCGGCGGGAGAGTTGTACGCGGCCGCCGCCTCAGGACGCGACGCGAGGAGCAGCAGCACGACCCACGGGGCGACGACGCCGAGCCGCGCGGCACCTCGTACCCACGACTGCCGCGCCTCGACCTCCGACCGCACCGCGGCATCCGCTCGCAGCGACGCCGCAAGACTCCGCAGGATCGCCGGAAGCTCCGAGCCGCCGACCTCGCGGGCGAGCTTGAGCGTCTCGACGATGCGGTCGGCGATCGGATCGGCGAGGTCGCGCTTGAGGTCGTCGAGCGCGGTGGCGAGGTTGCCCGAGCCGAGGGCGCGGCGCTCGAAACGGCGGAACGCGAGGCGCAGCTCGGGCGGCCCGACCTCGGCGAGCGCACCGACGGCTTCGGCGAGCGGCAGACCCGCCCGGATGCCCGACACGAGGTGGTCGACGAGGTCGGGCCAGGCACTCCGGAGCGTGCGACGGAGGGTGCGGGCACGCGCGGAGAGCACCACGAGCGGGAGGGCGGCACCGAGTCCGGCGCCGGCGAGCGACAGCCCGGGCACGGGGGCGATCGCGAGCACGAGGGCTGCCGCGACGACGGCCGAGAGGACGCTCATCGCGATCGGAACCCCCACCGCCACCCGCGCGAGCCCCGCCTGCGCGAGACGCTCACGCCATCCGTCGAGCCACGAGCGCCGGGGCGGCGACGGCGTGCCCCGCGGCCACAGGAACGGCGAGGCGATGAGCAGCAGCCCCGCGCCGAGCAGGAGCCCCACCGCGATCGTCACGACGCCCGCCGGAGGTAGGCGGCGGGATCGACACCGGCGCGGGTGAGCTTGTCGCGCTGCACCGGCAGCTCGCCCGTCGGCTCGAGCGTCGCGCCGACGCGCGTGAACAGCCGGGTCGACTCGACGACACCGTCGGCGGAGCGGCCGGTCGGCGCGAGGATCTCGACGACGTGCCGGTGTCCGGAGCGGTCGAGCTCGGCGTGCACGACGAGGTCGATCGAGGTGGCGACGGTCGGCACGACGAACGACGCGTCGATGTTGCGGCCCGCGAGCAGCGGGAGGGTCGTGAGCTTCCGTAGCGCGTCGGCGCCGGAGTTGGCGTGCAGCGAGCACATCCCCGGCAACCCGGAGTTGAGCGCGATGAGCAGGTCGAGCGACTCCGCCTCGCGCACCTCCCCCACCACGAGTCGGTCGGGGCGCATCCGCAAAGCCTCCTTCACGAGCCGCCGCAGCGTCACCTCGCCGGTGCCCTCGAGCGACGGCTGCCGGCACTGGAGCGCCACCCAGTCGGGCGAGGAGACCGCAAGCTCGAAGGTCTCCTCGACCGTCACGATGCGCTCCTCGGGGCGGGCGGAGGCGAGCAGCGCGCCGAGCATCGTCGTCTTGCCCGACTGCGTCGCCCCCGACACGAGGATGTTGAGCCCCGCCCAGACCGCGGCGTGCAGGAACTCGCCGGCCTGCGCCGTCAGCGAGCCGAGCCGCACGAGCTCGCGAAGGTCGCGCATTCCGGAGCGGAACTTGCGGATGTTGACCGCCACGTGTCGCCGCGTGATGTCGGGGATCGCGACGTGGAGCCGCGACCCGTCGGGGAGGCTCGCGTCGACGAAGGGTGAACTCAGGTCGACGCGGCGACCGGTGGAACGCAGCATCCGCTCGACGAGGTCGCGGACGTCGGCCTCCGTGAGCACGAGGGCGACGCGCTCCGAGACACCGTTGCGGGCGACGAAGAC
>NZ_JBMRCP010000083.1:0-6815 GCF_057350545.1 Pseudolysinimonas sp.
CAGCGAAGGCATCCACCAGGCGATCGAGGCGAAGGAAGGCGTGCAGGTCAAGGCCGAGAACCAGACCCTCGCCACCGTCACGCTCCAGAACTACTTCCGTCTCTACACGAAGCTCTCCGGCATGACCGGTACCGCCGAGACCGAGGCGGCCGAGTTCATGTCGACCTACAAGCTCGGCGTCATCCCGATCCCCACCAACAAGCCGATGGTGCGTCAGGATCAGTCCGACCTCATCTACAAGAACGAGGCGGTCAAGTTCCAACAGGTCGTCGAAGACATCGTCGAGCGCCACCGCACGGGCCAGCCCATCCTCGTGGGCACGACGAGCGTCGAGAAGAGCGACGAGCTCTCGCGGCTGCTCGCCAAGCGCGGTATCAAGCACGAGGTGCTCAACGCGAAGAACCACGCGCGTGAGGCCACGATCATCGCGCAGGCGGGTCGCGTCGGCGCCGTCACCGTCGCCACCAACATGGCCGGCCGCGGTACCGACGTGATGCTCGGTGGCAACGCCGAGTTCATCGCCACGTCTCGCATGCACGAGCGGGGTCTGTCACCCGTCGACACCCCCGACGAGTACGAAGCCGCGTGGGATGACGTCTTCGCCGCGGTGAAGGCCGAGGTCGAGGCCGAGGCGTCGAAGGTCGTCGAGGCCGGCGGGCTCTACGTGCTCGGCACGGAGCGCCACGAGTCGCGGCGCATCGACAACCAGCTGCGCGGACGCTCGGGCCGTCAGGGCGACCCGGGTGAGAGCCGCTTCTATCTGTCGCTCCAGGACGACCTCATGCGGCTCTTCAACGCGGGCGCCGTCGAGAACCTGATGGGTCGCTCGGGCGTGCCCGACGACGTCGCGATCGAGCACAAGTTCGTCTCGCGCGCGATCCGCTCCGCCCAGTCGCAGGTCGAGGGCCGCAACGCGGAGATCCGCAAGAACGTGCTCAAGTACGACGACGTGCTCAACCGCCAGCGCGACGCGATCTACACCGACCGCCGCCGCATCCTCGAGGGCGACAACCTGCAGGAGCGCGTGCAGCAGTTCCTCGAGCGCGTGCTCACCGAGGTCATCGGCGAGCACACCGCCGGCGGTTCGAGCGACGACTGGGACCTCGAGGCCCTGTGGGCCGAGCTCAAGACGATCTACCCGATCGGCATCACGATCGACGAGGTCGTCACCGAGGTCGGCAACCGGGGACGGCTGTCGGCGAAGCGGCTCACCGAGGAGATCGTCTCGGATGCCAAGCTCGCCTACCGGCGCCGCGAGGAGCAGCTGGGCGAGGCCGCCATCCGCGAACTGGAGCGTCACGTCGTGCTCTCGGTGATCGACCGCAAGTGGCGCGACCACCTCTACGAGATGGACTACCTCAAGGACGGCATCGGGCTGCGCGCGATGGCGCAGCGCGACCCCCTCGTCGAATACCAGCGCGAGGGCTACACGCTCTTCCAGAGCATGATGGGCGCGATCCGCGAGGAGTCGGTCGGCTTCCTGTTCAACCTCGAACTGCAGGTCACGAACGAGCAGGGCGGGCAGGCGCGGATCGCCGCGCGCGGCCTCGCCACCGATCAGCCGCCGCAGCAGAACCTGTCGTACTCCGCTCCGAGCGCCGACGCGCAGGGCGAGGTCGAGGTGCGCAACGAGCGCGGTCAGGTGCAGCAGCGGGCGACAGCCCTCGCGCAGCAGCAGGCGGCGCAGCAGAACGCGGCGTTCGCCCGCCAGGCCCCGCCGCAGCAGCCGCAGCCCGCTCCGGGGGGTGCCGCCGGCGGCCAGCGGGGAGCCTTCGGCCAGCGCGAGGGTGGGGCGCCGCAGCAGGTGCCCGCCAACCGTGCGCAGCGCCGGGCGCAGGAGAAGAAGAAGCGCTAGTCGCCCCGTCTACAGGACGTGCACGGCGGTCGCCCGCCAACGGCTGTCGAGGCCTTCGAGCCGCAACGCCACGGCGCGGACGCGCGCGCGCCCGCGGACGACGACGCTGGCCTCGACGACACCGTCGCGCGGCTCGCACAGCATGATCGAGCCGATCGTGAAGGTAGGCCGCAGTGCCGCCGAGCCTTTGGCCTGCCGCGCCCTCGACGAGAGCACGACCCGCTTGAGCAGGTGCCGGTAGACGTCGTCGCTCAGCCACCGCGCGATCTGGTCGAGTTCTCGCGCTCCGGCGAGGATCTCGATCACGCAGCGCGTCAGGTTCTCGATGAGCGGCTGCGGGTCGGGCAGCGCCGACGTGGGCGTGGGCTGATGGTCGAAGTAGTCGTCGGGTGAGAAGCGGGGCACGAGTGCGCGTGCCGCCGTTCCGTCGAAAGCCGCCTCGACCGCTGGAATTCTCGTCATCCGTCGCCTCCCTGAATAGGTCCGGTGCGTCCCCTCCCAGCGAGGAGTGGGCCCATCCGAACACGTCACGGAGCACGCGTAAATGGGAACTACTTCCCTTGTGGACAACGCCGAAGCGTCGGAGTGGTCGAGGGATAGCGTCGCGCCGTGCGCTGGCAGAACCTGTTCGACGACCTCGAGAGCCAGCTCGAGAGCGAGCTCGGGGCGGAGGAGATCGACCTGCTCGCGGAGGAGGAGCGTCTGCGGCTGGGCCGACTCGCCCTGCGCGACCGACTCCGGGCGTTGCACGACGGGGCACCGGGTGAGCCGCTCGGGATCGGGCTCCGCGGCAGGGGACGCATTGCCCTCACGATCGCGGCGATCGGGCGCGATTGGGTCGCGGGAGAGGTGGATGCCGGTACGCTCCGGTCGGCGATCGTGCCGCTTGGGGCGATCGCGGTGCTCGATCCCGTCGGTGCCCAGCTCGCCGCCAGCCTGCGTGTCGAGCCGGCCCCCGAGCCGCTGACCGCGCTCTCCGCGCGCCTCGGGCTCGCGTTCGTGCTCCGCGACCTCTGTCGCCGCCGCGCGCCCGTCGAGCTCCACGTCGGAGCCGACCGCTGGCACGGCACGATCGACCGCGTCGGGCGCGACCATCTCGACTTCGCCGAGCATGCACCGGGGGAGCCGCGCCGGAGTGCGGCGGTGGCGCGCATCCGGATCGTCGCATTCGCGGCGATCGACCTCGTGCGCTTCTAGGGTCTCAGAGCTCGGGGATGTCGGCGTACGCCGCCTGGCGCCAGAGGCCGCGGCGGCGGGTCTCTTCGTATTTTCCGTCGATGTAGGCCTGCAGCACGGCCACCTCGACCCGCCACAGGCCGGCGCCGCCGATCTTGATCGCCGGGAGCTCGCCCGAGCGGACGAGGGCGTACGCCTGGTTGACCGAGATCGCGAGCATGTCGGCGGTGTCGGCGAGCGTCAGGAAGCGCCCGAGCTCCCGTGCGTCGTCGGCCGTCATAAGGAGATCTTCCCACCGGCTCCCCGCCGCCCACCGGACTGTGGACAACTTCCCACGCGTGACCGAGGGCGGGGTGAGCATGGTGCGCGTTCCGCCCCGACGATCAGGAGAAGACGATGTCGACCCCCGTTCCCAGGCCCCGCCGCCGCATCGCGCTCGACGTGCGACTCGTGCTCGGGTTGCTGCTCGTGGCGGCGTCGGTCGTGGGCACGACCCTCCTCGTCAGCGCGGCCGACGCCCGCGTGCAGGTCTACGCGGCGCCCCACGCACTCGCCCCGGGAGACCGCGTGGATGCCGACGATCTCGTCGAACGGAGCGTGGCCCTCGATGGCGCGGACGACCTCTACCTGCGGGTCGGCGACGTGCCGGACGGCGGGTTCGTCGTGGCGCAGTCCGTCGCGGCCGGGCACCTCGTGCCCCTCTCCGCGGCCGGCTCGACCGACGGAGAGCGGGCGACGTCGCTCGTGCTGCAGCTCGGCGGTCCGGTGAGCAGCGTCGTCGAGCCCGGCTCGCTCGTCGACGTGTGGGGCGTCGAGGTGCTCGGCCAGGGCGAGACGGGAACGCCCGTCGTGCTCGCGTCGGGCGCCACCGTCGTGCGGGTGATCGAGGACGAGTCGCTCGTCGGCGCGAGCGGTGCCGCCTCGACCGTCGAGGTGCTCGTGCCGCGCACGCGCGTGGCGCGGCTGCTGCGGGCGATCGCGAGCGGCGATGCACTCGCCGTGGTTCCCGCCGGACTTCCGCTGGCATCCCGATGACCCTCGTCGCGCTCGCACTGCCGGTCGCCGACGTCGACCGCCTCGGTGCCGAGGCCGCGCGGTACGGGCATGAGGTCGTCGCGGAGGTCGCGGATGCCGACGCCCTGGCACCGCGCATCGTCGCGACGAAGCCGGAGGTCGTCATCGCGGCGGCCTCCGCCCCGCACCTCAGCGCGCGACTCGTCGCGGCGTGCGACGCGCACGGCGTGCGGCTCGTCGTCGTGGGCGACTCGGCGCGCGAGCGGCGGTTCGCCGCCGGGCTCGGCGTCGTCGATCCGGTGGCGGGTCCGGCGGCGTGGACGCTGCTCGCCCCCGGCTATGCGCCGGGCACGACGCCGCCCGCCGAGGCTGGGATGATCGGGATGCCGCCGCCCGCCAGGCCCGCGGCATCCCCCCTCCTCGATCCCGCCCTCGAGGAGACGACGTTCCGGCCCTCGCGCAGCATCCCGCCGCCCACTCGCGGCTCGGTCGTCGCCGTGTGGGGTCCTCACGGCGCACCGGGCCGCACGAGCCTCGCGCTCGCGCTCGCCGCCGAGTGGGCCGCCGCCGGCAACTCGGTCGCGCTCGCCGACGCCGACACCCACGCGGCCGCCGTCGCCCCGGCGCTCGCACTGCTCGACGAGGCCCCCGGCTTCGCCGCCGCCTGCCGGCTCGCCGGCACGGGGTCGCTCGACGTCGCCGAGCTCGACCGCGTCGCCGCCGTGCACCGCGACGGGTTCCGCGTGCTCACCGGCATCGGCCGTCCGGCACGGTGGCCCGAGCTCACCGGCGAGCGCGTGGCCGGGGTGCTGGATGCCGTGCGCACCTGGGCGGGGATCACGGTCGTCGACGTGGCCGCGAGTCTCGAGCAGGACGAGGAGCTGCAGAGCGACGTGGCCGCGCCGCGCCGCAACGCCGCCACCGTCGAGACACTGCGTCGCGCCGACCGTGTCATCGCCGTGGGTGCTGCCGATCCGGTCGGGCTGGCCCGCTTCCTCCGTGGTCACGCCGAGCTGCTCGACCACGTCGCGCCGGACGCCGTCACCGTCGTCGTCAACAAGGTGCGGGCCGCGGTGATCGGTCTCGATCCGGCGGGGCAGGTGCGGTCGACGCTCGAGCGCTTCGGCGGGGTCACCCCGCGGCACCTCGTCCCGTGGGATCCGGCGGCCTTCGACGCCGCGCTCCTGAGTGGCCGGCCGCTCCCGGCGGCGGCACCTCGTTCGCCCGCGCGTACCGCCGTCCGGAAGCTCGCGACCGAGCTCGCTCGGGAGATCGGGGTGGCCGCGCGCGGGTAGCCTGGAACGCGTGTCGACCCTCTCGGAGCTCATGCTCTCGCAGGACCGCTCGCCGGCCGACGTCGAGTGGCTGCACCTCCTCGTCGCCGACGGGCAGCTGCTGGCCGACCTCGCCTTCGCCGACATCGTGCTGTGGGTGCCGACCGCCGAGGGCGGCTTCGTCGCGGTCTCGCACTCGCGGCCCTCGTCGGCGGCGACGCTGTTCTACCGCGACTTCGTCGGCCAGCCGATCAAACCGGAGTGGCGCCAGCAGGTGAACGAGGCGTTCGAGTCGGTGCAGATCGTCGACACGGCCGCGCCCGACTGGTACGAGGAGACGCCGACGCGCGTGCGCGCGATCCCGGTCGTGCGTCGCACGAGCCCGAGCAGTCAGTCGACCGTGACCGAGCACGCGATCGCGGTCCTCACGCGGCACAGCAACCTGAGCGAGGCACGCACCCCCAGCCGCCAGGAGCTCACCTTCAACCAGTGCGCCAACGACATCTTCGCGATGATCGCATCCGGGGATTTCCCCGACCTGTCGGCGCCGTCGATGCCGCGCCGCGGGGCTCCGCGCGCCTCCGACGGCCTCATCCGCCTCGACGTCGACGGTGTCGTGAGCTTCGCGAGCCCCAACGCGCTCTCGGCGTTCAACCGTCTCGGCTTCCCGCACGAGCTCGAAGGCGAGTCGCTCGCCGAGGTCACGACGAACCTGCTCGGCAACAAGCTGCACGTCGACGAGTCGCTCCCGCTCGTCGTCACCGGGCGCGCGCCGTGGCGCACCGACATCGAGGCGCGCGGAGTCACCGTGACCCTCCGCACCATCCCGATCCGCTTCCGCGGCGAGCGCGTCGGCGCCGCGATCTTCGTGCGCGACGTCACCGAGGTGCGCCACCAGGAGCAGGAGCTCATCACCAAGGATGCGACCATCCGCGAAATCCATCACCGGGTGAAGAACAACCTGCAGACGGTCGCATCGCTGCTGCGCATCCAGGCCAGGCGCGCGCATTCCGACGATTCGCGGGATGCCCTCAACCAGGCCATGCGGCGCGTCGCGGCGATCGCGGTGGTGCACGACACCCTCAGCGAGGGGCTCGACCAGGTCGTCGACTTCGACGACGTCTTCGACCGCGTGCTGCTGCTCGTCGTCGAGGCGGCCTCGAGTCACAACACCACGGTGCGCCCGGCGAAGCACGGCACGTTCGGGATGCTGCCGAGCGCCTACGCCACCCCGCTGGCGCTCGCCCTCACCGAACTCGTCACGAACGCGGTCGAGCACGGCCTCGCGGGCCGCGCGGACGGCAAAGTCGACATCGCGGTGAAGCGCACCGAGGAGGCCATCACCATCCGGGTGCGTGACAACGGCGTCGGCCTGCCCGAGGGCAAGGTCGGCTCGGGCCTCGGCACGCAGATCGTGCGCACCCTCATCCAGGGAGAGCTCAGCGGCACGATCGACTGGCACACCCTCGAGGGTGAGGGCACCGAGGTCACGATCG
>NZ_JBMRCP010000084.1:0-34297 GCF_057350545.1 Pseudolysinimonas sp.
ACGACGTGTAGAGCAGCTCGGTCTGCTCGGGGGTGAGGAACGGCGCGGGCGCCTCCTCGACGAGCTTCCGGTGGCGGCGCTGCAGCGAGCAGTCGCGCGTGGAGACGACGATGACTGGGCCGGCGGGGTCGGCGAGACACTGCGTCTGGACGTGGCGCGGCTCGTCGAGGTCCTTCTCGACGTAGCCCTCGCCGCGCCCGAACGCCGCGACGGCCTCGCGCGTCGCCGAGTCGAAGAGCTCCGGCACCTCCTCGCGCGTGCGGGCGACTTTGAGTCCGCGTCCGCCGCCGCCGAAGGCCGCCTTGATCGCGACCGGCAGCCCGACCTCGTCGACGAACGCGAGCACCTCGTCGGCATCCTTCACCGGGTTGAGCGTTCCCGGCGCGAGCGGCGCGCCCACCTTCTCCGCGACGTGGCGCGCAGAGACCTTGTCGCCGAGTCGCTCGATCGCCTCGGGCGAGGGGCCGATCCAGATGATGCCGGCGTCGATCACGGCGCGCGCGAAGTCGGCGTTCTCGGCGAGGAACCCGTAGCCGGGGTGGATGGCGTCGGCCCCCGAGCGGCGGGCGACGGAGAGGATCTTCTCGATCACGAGGTAGGTCTCGGCCGACGTCGTGCCCTCGAGGGCGTACGCCTCGTCGGCGAGCTTCACGTGGCGCGCGTCGCGATCCTGGTCGGCGTAGACGGCGACCGAGCCGATCCCGGAGTCCCGGGCAGCACGGATGACCCGCACGGCGATCTCCCCGCGGTTCGCGATGAGGACTTTGGTGATCTTCCGGCGCGGCGTAGCGGGGGCGGTGGCCATAACTCCCGAGCCTAGTGCGGCCTTTTCCGGGGTCGTTTGTCGAGGGTCCACAGAAAGAGGCACGCAGCGCGGTGGGTCACCTCAGTTGCAGGGCGACGGGATGCCCGCGCGCTCCCGACAGGTGTCACCGGTTCCAGAGGTCGGTCCACTCGATCCCGAGGCTGCGCACGAGGGTGCGGAGGAGGGGGATGCTGAGGCCCACGACGGCGTGCGGGTCGCCCTCGATCGAGGCGATGAAGGCGGCGCCTTTGCTGTCGATCGTGAAGGCGCCGGCGACCTGGAGCGGCTCGCCGGTCGCGATGTAGGCGTGGATCTCGTCGTCGGTGATGTCGCTCGCGAAGTCGACCCTCGCGGCGGCGGGAGCTCCGACCGCCCGTGTCGTTCTCGCGTCGATGAGCCAGTGGCCGGAGTGCAGCACACCCGACCGACCGCGCTGCGCCAGCCACCGTTCGCGGGCGACTTCGGGACGGTGCGGTTTGCCGTAGACGACGCCGTCGAGCTCGAACGCCGAGTCGCCGCCGAGCACGAGCCCGTCGAGCCCGGCGTGCGTCGCCGCGACGGCTTCGGCCTTGCGCCGCGCGAGGAGCATCACCATCTCGGGTGGTGTGAGGGGCCCGGCGGCCGCGACGGCGGCCTCCTCGTCGACGCCCGGAGCGATCGGGACGGGCTCGATGCCGACGGCGCGCAGTGTCGCCAGGCGGGCCGGGGAGGTCGAGGCGAGGTAGAGCGGCACCGCCGCGCGGGGTGTCACGGGTCGGGCTCCTAAGCTTGCTCGAATGGGCGACATGCGGGGCCGTGAGATCGAGGTCGAGGCTACCAACATGGCCCACGGCGGTGAGTCGGTGGCTCGGCACGACGGGCGGGTGGTCTTCGTCGCCGACGCGATCCCGGGCGAGCGCGTCGTGGCGCGTGTCACGGATGACTCGAAACCGAAGTTCTGGCGCGCGGACACCGTGCGCGTGCTCGAGGCGAGCCCCGACCGCCGTCCGCACGTGTGGCCCGAGGCGGCGATCGAGCGTGACCCGGCGGAGCGGCCCGGCGGCGCCGACTACGGTCACATCGTGCTCGCGCGCCAACGCGCACTCAAGGCGCACGTGCTCACCGACGCGCTGAGCCGCATGGCGAAGACGGAGCGCCAGGTGGTCGTCGAGGCGCTCCCCGGAGCCGACGACGGCACAGGTTGGCGCACCCGCGAGCGCCTCCACGTCGCCGACGACGGCCGGGTCGGACCCTACGCGGCGCGGTCGCACACGGTCGTGCCGGTCGCCGACCTCCCGCTCGCGGTCGCGGCCGTGCGCCAGCTCGCGCCCCTGCGCGATTCGATGCCCGGCGCCGGCTCGGTGACCGTGCTCGCCCCGACGGTCGGCGATGGCGCGCGACTCGTGATCGGCGCTCAGAAGCCCACCGTCATCCGGGAGCGCGTCGGCGATCGCGAGTTCCGCGTCGACGATACGGGCTTCTGGCAGGTGCACTCCGCGGCCCCCGCGACGCTCAGCGCCGCCGTGCAGGACGCGATCGATCCGGAGCTCTTCGATCCGAAGGCGGCGAACCTCGACCTCTACGGGGGTGTCGGGCTGCTCGCCGCGGCGGTCGGCGATCGCTTCGGGGCGGGGGTGCGCATCACGACCGTCGAGTCGGATGCCCGCGCGACCGAGCACGCCGCCGAGAACCTCGCCGAGTGGATCGGCGCGTCCGCGATCGCCGCACGCGTCGACGTCTACGTGCGGGGGCTCGGCGAGGCGTCGGCGGGGGAGCGCGCGCGGCTCGCCGCGGGTACGGTCGTGCTCGACCCGCCACGGTCGGGCGCCGGAGCCGCGGTGCTCGAAGGCCTCGCCGCCGTGCGGCCCGCGCAGCTCGTCTACGTCGCCTGCGATCCGGTCGCCTTTGCGCGCGACGTCGCGGTGCTCGCCGGGCTCGGCTACGAGCTCGTCGGACTCCGCGCCTTCGACCTCTTCCCGCACACTCATCACGTCGAAGCAGTCGGAACGTTCCGTCGCGCCTGATCAGCCTGGGGTCGCGGGCGTCCCACCCGAAAGCGGGGTGTGGATAGATCGGTTCGTCCACCCCTGGTGAGGGTACGATGGGGGACGGATCAGGACCGCCCGGCCGTCTACCGGCTCGGAACAGCGGGGGAGAACGGGATGAGTGTGTCGCAGATGATCGACCGTGCCCCCGACGCCGAGGCGGTCACTGCGGGCTTCCGCGTCGCGATCGTCGATGACCACGAGTCGGTGCGTCTCGGTCTGAAGGCCGCCTTCGCCGACGAGGGGTACGACGTCGTGGAGGTCGCGCCGACGGTCGCCGACCTCATCAGCTCGCTCGGCGGACGCGAGGTCGACGTCGTCGTGCTCGATCTCTCGCTCGGCGACGGCTCGAGCGTCACCGAGAACGTCAAGGGCGTTCAGGCCGCCGGTGCTGCGGTGCTCGTGCACAGCATCGCCGACCGCGTCGCCCTCGTGCGCGAAGCTCTCGCGGCCGGTGCTGCGGGAGTCATCCCCAAGTCGTCCGCCACGAAGACGGTCATCGCCGCTGCGGCGACGGTCGCTCGGGGTGACGTGCTCAACAACCTCGAATGGGCGACCGCGATCGATGCCGATCGCGACTTCGCCAAGGCGCAGCTGGGACGCCGCGAACGGGAGATCCTCCACCTGTACGCGTCCGGCCTCCCGCTGAAGCTCGCCGCCGAGCAGCTCGGGATCGGCTACTCGACCGCGCGGGAGTACCTCGACCGCATCCGCGTCAAGTACGTCGAGGTCGGGCGCCCGGCGCCGACCAAGGTCGACCTGCTCCGTCGAGCGGTGGAGGACGGCATCCTGCCGGGCCTCGACCCCGACGGTGGCGACTCCTAGCCCCGCCGCCGGAGAGCCCGCATTCGGGCGTCCGGTCCGGAACCCGCTCAGTCTGCTTCGCGTCGACGCGGCCATCGCGCGCCTTGCCGCCGTCATCGGCGTCGCCTTCTTCCTGCAGGCCATCCCGCTCATCCTGAATCAGCTGCCGCACATGGCCCCGGCGTGGAACGTCGCCATCCTGGCCCTGCTGATCGGGTCGCTGCTCGCGTGCGTCATCGCGGCGACGCTCAAGCGCATGGTGCGCTCGACCTACATCGCCTTCGCGATCGGGTACCTGATCGCCCTCGTGAGCTGGCCGTTCGCGCTGCTCGAACCGGCGAGCACCGTCGTGGGCCAGCCCGGCGGCGCCTCGGCGTGGAGCGAGAACGAGAGTTACTGGCTCTACATGCTGTTGACGATCGCGACGGCGCTCGCCTCGGTCGCGCTCGAGCTGCCCCTCGCCGTCGTCTACACGGTCGGCACGCCGATCCTCTACGGCCTGATCCGCATCACGCCCGCGGGCGGCCTCACCGACGGGTACCGCGCGATCCTCGACTCCGTCTACTCGATCCTGCTCGGCGGCGCCATCCTCATTCTCATCACCGTCCTGCGCGCTGCGGCGGCCGGGGTCGACACGGCTCAGCAGAACGCCCTCGAGCGGTACTCGCACGCCGTGCGGCAGCACGCGACGGAGTCGGAGCGCGTGCAGGTCGACTCGATCGTGCACGACAGCGTGCTCACGACGCTGCTCTCGGCAGCGCGTGCTTTCACCCCCGAGGCGAAGGCGCTCGCCGCGACGATGGCGAGCAACGCGATCGGGCACCTGCGCGAAGCCGTCGCGGTCGCTCCCGACTCGGAGGCGACGGTCTCGGGCGAGATGGTCGCCCAGCGGATCGTGAGCGCGGCGGAGAGCATGTCGCAGTCGTTCACGGTGCGCACCCACGCGGCGGAGTGGTGCATGATCCCGGTGCACGTCGCGGAGGCCGCGTACTCGGCCACGGTGCAGGCGATGGTCAACAGCCTCCAGCACGCCGGAAACGGCGTCGAACGGTGGGTCGACGTGACGTCACGCGGTCATCAGGCGTTCACGATCGAGATCGGCGACAAGGGCGCGGGGTTCGACCCCGACCTCATCCCGACGGAGCGGCTCGGCGTACGCGTCTCGATCCTCGAGCGGGTCGCGAGCGCCGGCGGGCAGGCGCACATCCGCACCTCTCCGGGCGAAGGAACCGTGGTCTCTCTCGATTGGGGCGGCGATGACGCCTCCGCTCTGACGGCCACCGGTGCGGCCGAGGCGGAGCCGGGCTCGTGAGGATCAACGTCCCGCGGCCGCTCATCGTGCTCGTCGCCGCCCTCTTCTCCGGTTACCTGATGGTGCTCGCGTTCTACTCCCTCGGGTCGCCCGATCCCGCCGAGGTCTACGACACGACCGACCCGGTCTACGCGGCGATGGCGGTCTACGTCGTCGGGACGATCGCGGTGCTGTTCCCCGACAAGCGACCGCGCATGCCGATCTGGCTCGCCGCGTTCGCGGTCGCCGTCGCGGTCGTCGTGCCGATGCTCGTCACGTGGGGCATCGACGATCCCGGTCGGTCGGGCGGCAACGGCTACGCCACGTGGTACGTCGCCGGCGTCGGCGCACTCATGACGATCATCGCGGTGCGTCGTCGCCCCGGGTTCGCCTGGGCGGGCATCGCCTTCCTCGTCATCCAAACCTCGATCTGGGCCGGCCCCGGGGCGCTTCCCGCGATCGGAGTGATCGGCAGTGCGTCCTGGGTCGGCGTCGCGCACCTGCTCACGAACGCTCTCTCCAAGGCGGTGCGCGACTCGCAGCGCTTCGCGATCGCAGAGCGCGGTGCGACCGAGTGGCAGGCCGCGCAGGAGGCGCATCTCAACGAGCGGCAGTTCCGCCTCGGTCAGACCACGGTCATGGCGCTTCCGATGCTGCGCACCATCCAGCAGAGCGGGGGAGACCTCACCGCCGCCCAGCGCGCCGAGTGCCTGCACCTCGAGGGCGCGATCCGCGACGAGATCCGCGGGCGGAAGCTGCTCAACGACGCGGTGCGCGAGCAGGTGATGCTCGCGCGTCGCCGCGGCACGACCGTGACGCTGCTCGACGAGGGGGGGATCGACGACCTCGAGGGTCCCGAGCTCGAGCGCGTGCTCGGCGCTCTCGCCGACGCCCTGCGTCGCACGAACGCCGACAAGGTCATCGCGCGCACCGTGCCCGAAGGCTCCGACGTGGCCGTCACGGTCGTCGGCCTCCGTTCGAGCGACGACGGCAGCGCGAGCCTTCTCGGCGATTCGCTCGACGACGACGAGGTCGAGCTCTGGTTGGAGATCCCCAGGACGGTCTAGGCCGCGGTGAGGTCCTTCGTCGTGAAGAGGTAGTTGCGTACGTCGGGCCGGATCACGTCGGTGGCCACCCACGCCGTACCCGACCACGTGTACATCCGGTAGTCGGGCCAGCGCTCCATGAGCCCGCGGTGGAAGTCGTCGGCGGTCGTGCGGCCGTAGCGCACGAGACGGCGGTCCTCGATCTCGAGCAGAAGACTCGGTCGGTCGCGGTCGATGAGGTCGTGGGCGCCTTCGACGACCGACGGCTCGAAGCCTTCGACGTCGACTTTGATGAACGACACCTTCTCGATGCCGTCGCGCGCGACCCAGGAGTCGATCGTGTCGACCGGCGTGGGGGTGTAGCGGATGCGGTGCGGCCCCTTCTCCCGCACGCCGTCGGCGATGTGTCCGTGGCCGAAGATCGGCAGGCCGAGGATGATCGGCACCGCGATGCTGCTCTCGCCTTCCTGCGGGCCGAAGGCGATGCGGCGGATGGTGCCCCGCGTGGCCCCTGTGAGACGTCGGAGGAACCGCACGACGTGGAAGTTCCGCGGCTGCGGGTCGACGGAGAAGATGCGGCCCGTCGGACCGGTCAGGTACGACAGCGGCACGGTGTACATCCCGAGGGCGGCGCCGACGTCGAGCACGGTGTCTCCGGGCTTCACCACCTGCTCGAGCCCGCGGATCTCGGGCTCGGCCCAGCTGAGGCGGCTCGCGCCGTGGTAGAGGCCGTACCCGGCGCGCTGACGCCAGTTGCCGCGAGGCGCCGGGCGGGAGGGGAATGCCGTCGTGGCGGCGTCGGTCACGAATACCTCGTCGGGTGGTCTGCGCGGTTCGCGGGCTCGCGGTTCGCACGGTCGCGGACAACTCTAGGGGGAGAGGGAGCGGCCCGGAATCATCCGCGGGATCGAATGTGCCCGTCACCGGAGATGGGACCGGGGCCGGGTCTCTCGACCCGGCCCCGCCCAATAATCGAGTCAGGGCGACAACCCGAATATCGCCCTGACTCGCCCCCACATGATCGGCACGCTTACCCTTGTCGCCGATCCATGGTGGTGAATCTCATCTAGAGGAGATGCACCTGCAGGTTTGAAGCTACCCGGGCTGCCGCTGAACCCCAAGTCGTCATTTCGGGGGACAAAGGGGGTCATGTGGGCCCGCCGGGAGGCACGAATCGGCTGAGGTCGCGGTGTTTCGGGGGACAACACCCCGATAATCCGTCGTGGAGCGGGGGAATATCCACCGAATCGGGTGCCGACGCGACGGATTCCCTCTCAGGCCTCGAAGTTGCGCCACGCTCCGTACGGCAGCGGCGTGCGGATCGCGCGGCGACTCGACTCCCAGGCGCTCGGGCGCGCGTCTCCGCGGCGGCGGTGCTCGCCGGCGAGCTCGTCGAGGGCTGCGGTGAGCACGGCCGTGACGGCCGCCACGTCGTGGTCGGACGGTCGGCCGCCCGTGATGCGGATGTCCGGCGCGGGGGAGTCGGTCACAGCGGGATGTTCCCGTGCTTCTTCGGCGGCTGCGACGCGCGCTTGGTGCGCAGCGCCCGCAGCGCCTTCACGATCGCGACGCGGGTCGCCGCGGGCTCGATGATGCCGTCGAGTTCCCCGCGCTCCGCCGCGAGGTAGGGGTTCGCGACGTTGTAGGTGTACTCGTTGGCGAGGCGCGTGCGCACGGCGGCGACATCCTCGCCCGCCTCCTCGGCCTTCTTGATCTCGCCCCGGTAGAGGATGTTGACCGCGCCCTGGCCGCCCATGACGGCGATCTCGGCGGTCGGCCAGGCGAAGTTGAGGTCGGCGCCGAGCTGCTTGCTGCCCATGACGATGTAGGCGCCGCCGTAGGCCTTGCGGGTGATGACGGTGACGAGCGGCACGGTCGCCTCGGCGTAGGCGTAGATGAGCTTCGCGCCACGACGGATGACACCCGTCCACTCCTGGTCGGTGCCGGGGAGGTAGCCGGGCACGTCGACGAGGGTGAGGATCGGGATGCCGAACGCGTCGCAGAACCGCACGAATCGCGCGGCCTTCTCGCCCGCGTCGATGTTGAGCGTGCCGGCCATCTGCTGCGGCTGGTTGGCGATGATGCCGATGCTGCGGCCTTCGATGCGCGCGAAGCCGACGACGATGTTGGGGGCGAAGAGCGGCTGCACCTCGAGGAAGTCGCCGTTGTCGACGAGCGAGGAGATGATGGTCGTCACGTCGTACGGCTGGTTCGGCGAGTCCGGGATGACGGTGTTCAGCCGGCGGTCTTCGTCGGTGATCTCGAGCGCCGTCTCCGACTCGTAGACGGGCGGGTCGACGAGGTTGTTGTCGGGCAGGAACGACACGAGCGCACGCGCGTAGTCGAGCGCGTCGTCCTCGTCGTCGGCCATGTAGTGCGAGACGCCCGTGCGCTGACTGTGGGTACGGGCCCCGCCGAGCTCGTCCATCCCGACGTCTTCCCCGGTGACGGTCTTGATCACGTCGGGGCCGGTGACGAACATCTGGCTGGTCTTGTCGACCATGATCACGAAGTCGGTGAGTGCGGGGCCGTAGACGGCACCACCCGCGGCGGGGCCCATGATGATCGAGATCTGCGGGATGACTCCCGAGGCGGCGGTGTTGAGCCGGAAGATCTCGCCGTACTTGCCGAGCGCGACGACACCCTCCTGGATGCGCGCGCCGCCCGAGTCGAGCATGCCGATGATCGGCACGCCCGTCTTGAGCGCGAGTTCCATGACCTTGATGATCTTCTCGCCCGCGACTTCGCCGAGCGAGCCGCCGAACACGGTGAAGTCCTGCGAGTAGACGGCGACCTGGCGCCCGTGGATCGTTCCCGTGCCGGTGACGACGGCGTCGCCGTAGGGGCGGTTGCGCTCCATCCCGAAGGCGTTGGTGCGGTGCCTCACGAACTCGTCGAGCTCGACGAACGAGCCCTGGTCGAGCAGCTCCTCGATGCGCTCGCGGGCGGTCTTCTTGCCCTTCGCGTGCTGCTTCTGGATCGCGGCCTCGCCGCTCGCGGTGACCGCCTCGTGGTAGCGCACCTTGAGGTCGGCGAGCTTCCCGGCGGTCGTCGAGAGGTCGGGGATGGGCGCGGCGGCGTCGTCGGTCACGGTGGCCAGCCTACCGACGCTCCCGCACGGGGCTTTGGCGGAAACCTCCAAGCGAGAGCCCGCGGGTTGAGTAGCGCGCCGCACCGCGGCACGCGTATCGAAATCCTCGATTCACCTCCGCGACACGTCGCGGTCGCCGTTCGTCCACACGTCCGGGTGAACGTGGGGATGCGGCCGGTTTCAGCACCCGGCCGGATCGAGGCGGACATGGCGGTGTCGGGGTACCCCGTGGTGTGGGTGGAGTCGCCCCTGCAGTTCGTGTCGGCCGCCGAGCTCGCCGCCGAGCGGGGGGTCCGGCTCCGCGTCGTCTTCCGCCTCGGTCCGCAGATGCCCGAAACCGCAGCCGAGCTGCTCTCCCGCGGCGCGGCGTTCGCCTCGTGCGAGCCCTATGTCGGCATCCCGTGGTCGGAGCTTCGGAGCGCCCAGGAGTGGGTGATCGGCGACGGGCTGTCGGGTCAGTTCCGGCTCGCCGCCGCCGTGCTGCGCCCCCGTGCGGTGACGCTGCTCGACGACGGCACGATGAGCCTGCGCCTCGCCGCGGGGCTCGCCGGGATCGGCGACTTCGAGCGACCCGACCAGCCCGTCGGGCGCGTCCGGCGGGTGCTCGGGGAGCTGGCACGTGACCACCTGCTGCGCCTCGCCGGATCGGGTCGGCTCGCGTTCTTCTCCGTCTTCGGCCCCGAGCGCCCTGAGTTCGCGGCGGTGGCGGCCCTCGGGGTGCGGCTGCGCGCCAACCGGTTCGCGTGGACCCGCCGCACCGCGCGGCCGCCGCGCCTGCCCGGACACCGCGTGCTGCTCGGCACGGCGCGCGTCGCCGACGGGCTGCTCGGCCGGGAGGAGCACCACGCCCAGGTCGCTCGGTTCGCGGCGGACGGCGGTGCCGTCTATCTGCCGCACCGCCGCGAGCCGGCGGCCGAGGTGGCGGCGGTGGCGCGCATCCCCGGGGTGACCGTGGTCGAGCCGCGCCTGCCGGTGGAGCTGTTTCTCGCGGGCGTCGACGGGCTCGAGATCGCGTCGTCGGGGTCGTCGGCCGACACGACGCTCGGCAGGGTGCTCGCGTGAGCGGCGAGGTCGTCGCCGTCATCCCGGCCCGCGGAGGCTCGAAGGCGGTGCCGGGCAAGAACCTCCGCCGCGTCGGGGGCGTGCCGCTCGTCGCGCGGGCGATCGCGTCGGCGCGTGAGGCGGCGCGCGTGGATCGCGTCGTCGTGTCGACGGACGATGCGGAGATCGCGGCGGTGGCACGCGAGTGGGGCGCCGAGGTCGTCGACCGTCCGGCAGAGCTGTCGGGCGATACCGCGTCGAGCGAGTCGGCTCTGCTGCACGCGCTCGACACCCTGCAGGCGCGTGGTGTCTCGACCCGGGTGGTGGTCTTCCTGCAGGCGACCTCGCCGTTCATCGACGCGGCCGACCTCGACGACGCGGTGGGCCGCGTGCTCGAGGGGCCGGAGTCGAGCGTGTTCTCCGCGGTCGAGTCGTGGGGTTTCCTCTGGCGACACGGCGAGGAGGGGATGCGGGGCGTCAACCACGATCCCTCGCGCCGCCCTCGTCGTCAGGAACGCGAACCCGAGTACCTCGAGACGGGGGCGTTCTACGTGATGGAAGCGGAGGGCTTCCGTGCGGCGCGGCACCGCTTCTTCGGCCGCACGGGGGTCGCGCTCGTCGCGGAGCGCGGTGCGATCGAGGTCGACACCCCGGAACAGCTGACGATCGCCTCCGCGATCGCCCCGCTCGTGTCGTCGGCGGGCTCGCTCGACGTGGACGCGCTCGTGACCGACTTCGACGGCGTGCACACCGACGACTCGGTGCTCGTCGGCCAGGACGGTGCCGAGTTCGTGGCCGTCGACCGGGGCGACGGGATGGGTGTCGCGCTGCTGCGGTCGGCGGGCGTGCCGACCCTCATCCTCTCCACCGAGGTCAATCCCGTCGTCACGGCGCGGGCGCGAAAGCTGGGCGTCGACGTGCGGCAGGGGCTCGCCGACAAGGCGTCGGCGCTGCGCGCCTGGGTGGCCGAGCACGACCTCGACCTCGACCGCGTCGCGTATCTCGGCAACGACGTCAACGACCTCGATTGCCTCGCCCTCGTCGGCTGGCCGCTCGCGGTGCCCGACGCGCATCCCCGCGTGCTCGCCGCGGCGCGGGTCGTGCTCGGCAGTGCGGGCGGTCGCGGCGCGGTGCGCGAAGCCGCAGAGCGCATCCTCGCCGCCCGTGAGAGTTCCCGTTCCACCCCCACACCCAGGAGCACATCATGAACGTCCGCATCGGTTCGCACGTCGTCGGCGAGGGCCTCGCGTCCTACGTCATCGGCGAGATCGGCCTCAACCACAACGGCGATGTCGAGCTCGCGAAGCGGCTCATCGACGTCGCCGCCGATGCGGGGGTGCAGGCGGTCAAGTTCCAGAAGCGCACCCCCGAGATCTCGACCCCGGCGCACATGCGCGACGTGCCGCGCGAGACCCCGTGGGGCACGATGACCTACCTCGAGTACCGCTACCGCGTCGAGTTCGACCGCGAGCAGTACATCGAGATCGGCGACCACGCGACGCTGCGCGGCCTCGACTGGTTCGCGTCGCCGTGGGATGTGCCGAGCGTCGACTTCCTCGAAGAGCTCAACGTCGTCGCGCACAAGGTCGCGTCGGCCGGCGTGACCGACCTCGAGTTGTTGCGTGCGCTCGCCGCGACGGGCAAGCCGGTCATCCTCAGCACCGGGATGTCGACGCTCGAGCAGATCGACGCGGCCGTCGAGGTGCTCGGCGTCGAGCGGCTCGTGCTCCTGCACGCGACCTCGACCTACCCGATGCCGGCCGAGGAGGCGAACCTGAAGATGATCGCGACGCTCCGGGACCGCTTCCCGGGAGTGCCGGTCGGATACTCGGGCCACGAGCCGGGCCTGCAGATCTCCCTCGCCGCGGCCGCGCTCGGGGCGGCGGCGATCGAGCGGCACATCACGCTCGACCGCACGATGTGGGGCTCCGATCACGCGGCGTCGCTCGAGCCGACCGGGCTGCAGCATCTCGTGCGCGACATCCGGATCATCGAGCAGGCGATGGGCGACGGCGTGAAGCGCATCATGCCGGGCGAGGTGGCCCCGATGGCGAAGCTGCGGCGAGTGCCGACAGCGTGATGTGGCCGCGCCCGTGAGGATTCTGGCGCTCGCCGACTCCGACTCCTACGTCAAGTGGGGCGCCGCGCTGCTCGGGTCGGCGCCTCCCGGGTGGGAGCGCGCGCTGCTCGTCGTCGACTCGCCGATCGTCGTGAGCGACGGGCAACTCGCGGCGGCGCTCGCCGGCAGCGGCATCCGCGATGTGCGGCGGATCGCTCCGGCCGAGGTCGTCGCGCGCGTCGCCGAACTCGCGCCCGATGTGGTGCTCGTGGCGACCGCCGGCCCCATCGCGCGCGTCCTGCTGCGCATGATCGCGCGGCTCGAGCCACGACCCGGGCTCCTCTCGGGTCTGCCGGGCATCTCCATCCCGGCGACCCGCAAGGCGCTGGTCTACCGGCGTCAAGCGGATCTCGTCGTGCTGCACTCCCGTCGCGAGGTGCGTGAGTTCGGCGAGCTGGCCGCGAGCCGCGGCTGGGATCACCGCTTCGGCCTCGCGACGCTGCCGTTCGCCGAGCAGCGGCCGGCGCGGGGCACCGACCTGGTCTTCGCGGCGCAGGCGATCGTGCCCGCGACACGCGAGAACCGGCTCCTGGTCGCGGCGGCGTTGCGGGAGGCGGCGCTCGCCGATCCCGCGAAGCGCGTCGTCATCAAGGTGCGCGCCGTGGCGGGGGAGCGGCAGACGCATCCCGAAGACGACGCCTACCCCGACCTGCTCGACACGTTCGGCCCGCGGCCTGCGAATCTCGCCGTCTCTGCAGCCCCGATGGCGGAGGCGCTCGACACGGCCGAGGGACTCGTCACGGTGTCGTCGACGGCGGCGATCGAGGCCGTCGCCCGAGGAATCCCGGTGATCGCGCTCGACACGTTCGGCGTGGCGCCGTCGCTCATCAACCCCGTCTTCGTCGGCAGCGGGCTGTTCGGCGGGATCGACGCGGTCGTGCGGCGGGAGTTCCGGCATCCGGACCCCGCGTGGCTCGACGACAACTACTTCCACGACGCCGGGGCTGCCGACTGGAGCACGCTCGCGGCGATGCTCGTCGCGCGCCGACGGGAGGGAGTGCTCACCCCGCGGCCGTCGAGCCTCCCGCCGGGCGGCGCGATGCGCACGGCGTGGGACCGCAAGCGCGCGTTCGGGGCCGCGGACCGGTCCGTCGGCGGTCGTGCGGCTCTCGTCGTGGGCGTGCCTGCCCGCCTCCTGCTGCGAGTGCTGCGGCGGCTCAGGTCTCGGCGGTCGCTCTCGACCGCGGCCTGACCGGGCGGCGGAACAGCCGCGCGATGCCCCACCCGGTGACGCGCAGCATCGCCTCGACGACGATCGCGCGACTCATCTTCGACCGCCCGGCGACCCGCTCCCGGAACTCGATCGGACGCTCGACGACCCTCCAGCCCGCGTCGAGCGTGCGGAGGGTCATATCGATCTGGAAGCAGTACCCGCGCGAATGGATGTCGTGCAGCGGCATGTCGCGCAGCACCTCGGCACGGTACGCGCGATACCCCGCCGTCACATCGCGCACCGGGAGTCGCAGCATGAATCGGGCGTAGGCGTTGCCGGCGCGGCTCAGCAGCCGCCGCCCCGCGGCCCAGTCGGCGAGGCCGCCGCCGGGCACGTATCGGGATCCGATCGCGAGCCCGACGCCGGGGTCGGCGGCGAGGGCGGCGAGCAGCGACGGCAGAGCGGCGGGCGGGTGGGATCCGTCGGCGTCGAGCTCGACGACGACGTCGTAGCCGCGCTCGAGGGCGAGATCGAATCCGGCGACGTAGGCCCGGCCGAGACCGTCCTTGCCGGTGCGGTGCAGCACCGACACCCGGGGGTCGGCGGCGGCGAGCCGGTCGGCGATGTCGCCCGTGCCGTCGGGGCTCGCGTCGTCGACGACCAGCAGGTCGACGTCGGGAGCCGCGGCGAAGAGCGCCGTCGCCGTCGACTCGAGGCTGCCCGCCTCGTCGTACGTCGGCGTGATCACGAGCGCCCGCGGCGGGCGCGCGGCGGGAGGCATGAGCGACATCCTAGGCTCGCGGCATGGAGTACCCGCTGAGCCGCGAGGCCGTTCCCGAGCTGCGCGTCGTGCCCTCGTCGTCGTCGACCAACAGCGAGTTGCTCGCCCTCGCGGCCGACTCCGCGGTGCCGACGTTCACGGCGCTGCTCACCCTCGATCAGACCGCGGGTCGCGGCCGCCTCGACCGCTCCTGGGTCGCTCCCGCCGGCACCGCGCTCGCGCTCTCGGTGCTCGTGCGCGACGCTCTCGTCTCGCCGCTCGCGACCTGGTTGCCGCTGCTCGCCGGGCTCTCGCTCGCCGAGGCTCTCGACACGGTGGCACCCGGCCGTGTCGCCGTGAAGTGGCCCAACGATCTCCTGCTCGAGGGGCGGAAGGTGTGCGGCATCCTCGTCGAGGTCGCCCCGAACGGTCGGGATGTCGTGATCGGCTCGGGGGTCAACCTCGCGCAGACCGCGGAGCAGCTTCCGGTTCCCACGGCGACGTCGCTCGCGCTCGCGGGCGTCCGGCTCGCACCCGAGGAGCTCGACGCCCTCGTCGCCGGCTACCTCTCGCGACTGCGCGACGAGCTCGAGCGCCCCGGCCCGATCTCCCGCCTGCGCGAGCGGGTGGCGGCGCGCTGCGCGACGATCGGGATGTCGGTGCGTGTCGCCCTCGCCGACGGCGGCATGCTCGAAGGGGTTGCGGCCGGGATCGACGCGACGGGGCGACTCGAGGTGCGCGACGGGTCAGGCGACGTGGTCGCGGTCGCCGTCGGCGACGTCACGCACGTGCGCCCCGCCTGAGCCGGGCTCGGGGAAGAGCGCGGGGCGACCTTCGAAGTAGGATCGTCCGCGTGCAGAACCGAGAGTTACCCCGGTCACCCACAAGTCTCGTGCAGCACATCATTCGGTGGGGCCCCGCCGCCGCACTCTTCGTACTCTTCTTCGCCGCGTACCGCTGGGGCGTCGTGCTCTGGGTCTACGACCGAGTTCTTGGCGGCGACCTCGTCGCGGAATTCTGGCGCTGGCAGCAAGACTCGAATTCGTTGACGAGCGCTCGCGTCGAGACCAACCTCGAAGAGGGCATCTTCGCTCACGAGCTCTCGCTCGGTATTGGCGGCACCTATACGAGCCAGTTCGGATTGGGCGGGTGGTTGCTCAGTCTGCTCGGCTCGGCTGTCGGGGGAGGGCAGATCGGTAGTGCGGTGATGTACACGGCGGTGTCGGCGGGCAACGCCGCACTTGTCGTCGTCGTCGTTCTAGCAGCTCGCCGGGCCCTTTCGGTAGGGGGTGCCGTGGTCGTCGCGGTCGCGCTGCTTCAGCCGTTCCCCACCTTCATCGCGCCGAGCATCTACTGGATCATCGGCCTCAAGGTGCTTCCCGCGCTCGTTCTTGCCGTGGTGCTCGCCCGTCGCCCGCTCAGGTCGTTCGGGATCGGCACCCTCGTCGCTGCCGGGACGCTCCCCGCACTGTTGTCGGGTTACGAGTACATCACGGTGGTCGTCGCCCTCCCACTAGCGGTAGTGGCCTACTTCGGGGTACGCGATGGTCTCGCCCTTCGCCTTCTGGGCTGGCGGGCGCTCGCTGTCGTCATCGGTTCGATGGCGGCACTCGCCGCAGCGCTGGGCTTACACGTGGCCCAACTCTCGATCAAGATGGGTGGCATCTCCGCGGGTGCGGCGACACTCGTCGAGGTCGTCGTCAAACGTACGGGCGCGGGCTCCACGACTGTGCCAGCGGTGTACGGAGAGTCGCTCGCATCGAACCCATTCAGCGTACTCGAGCGCTACCTCTCGATGCCCGTGGCCGGCAGCCCCGACTTCCTCGCCGATCGCGGCTTCGTCGGTCTGCCGTCGCTCGGAAGCGTCGCCGCGCTGCTCGTTGTCGTGGCGTCCGTGATCCTCACTCGCCCCGCTATCGGAGCCGCCGTGAGTGAGGCGAGCCAGCGGCGCTGGGACGGGCTTTCGGTAGCGTGGCTCGTCTCACTGGTGGGGCCGATCGGCTGGTTCCTGCTCGCGCGGCCGCACAGCTTCATCCACCCGTTCATCAATCCGATCCTCTGGTATATACCCACGGTTCCTCTGGGCCTCGCACTGCTGTGGGGGCCGATCATGCACGGCGTGCGCTCGCTGCGCGGGCGTCCCGTGGCCGCGGTCGCCTTCGGCGGGGTAATCGTCGCAGTCGTACTGTTCCTTGGGTACTCGTACCTGTCACAGCGCTGACGCTCGTCAGGTCCGGCGGCGAAAGAGCACGGTGCTGAACCCGTAGTTGAGGGCAAACGACACCGGGACGGACGCAAGCTTCCACGCAATCGACGGCAACCCGCTGAGATCGGTCGCGATATCGATCAGAAATGAGAAGAGCGCGATCGAACCCGCGTACCAGGCGAAGAATGCAACGTAGGTGGAGACCCGGGGCTTGACCGCGAAACTGTGTCGAGTTGCCAACAGATAGACAGCCGTGATCGACAAGGTCGCGCTGATCGCGTTCGCGAGCCACGGCGCGGTGCCCGCAGTGCTCAGGAGGGTGAAGAGCCCGAGGTCGATCGCGAGCCCGATCGCGGAGGCGCCGAAGAACGCGCTGAAGCGGCGCACAGCGGGTCGGCGACGAAAGCGCTCGAAGCCGTTCGGCTGATCTGTCACAGGGTCTCATAGTGTCGGCGAGCGAGTGCTATGGCAGAGCTGACTGCCGCGACGGTGTCTGAGTCAGGCTCCCGCATCTCGATCGCGACATCGCCGTGGTACCCAATCTCAGCGAGTGCACGGCCCCCAGCTCCGTGATCAACGGCCCGGTCTTCGAGCGGCAGCAGGTCGGGGGCGCTTGCGTGGTAGTGCGACAGGACGTCCGCCGACGCGAGGATGGCATCCGCGATGTTGTCGCCCGCGAGAGTCATTCCGGCGGCGTCGAGGTGGAGGCGGAAGCCAGGGCTCGCGACCCGACGCACGAGGTCGGCGCCAGCCGAGGCGGTCGTGATGAAGTTGCATCCGTATTGTTCAGGGTTGGGTTCGATACACAGCACGACCCCGGTCGCGACCGCGCGAGCTCCGAGGTCGGCGAAGAAGTCGGCGGCGATGTCAGCGGCCTCCGCGGGCGACATGCCTTCGGGCACGCGGCGGTTCTTGGGAGACCCGAAAACAAGGTGCCGTGCTCCGAGACGGCCGGCCAATTCTAGGAACCGGCTCAGCCGGTCGATCGTCGCGGCGCGCACCCCAGGCGACCCGAATACGAGAAGGTCTGGCCGACCGAAGAGCATCGACTGGAACGAGCCCACCGTGATGCCGTGATCTGCCCAGAAACGGACGCAAGCGTCGACACCATGATCTGAGACGTTGGTCGGGTCGGCGAAGACCTTCGTCGGGGCCAACTCGACGGTGTGCACGCCCAGTCGCTGCAGTGTATTCGCGATGACGTGGTCGTCTTCCGTAGGCCAGGCGATGTTGCTTATCGAGAGTTTCACGCCAAGGAACCCTCTCCAACGGCGAACGCCCGGATGCCCTCGATCACCTCGGCTGCCGTTGCGACATAGTCGTCGGCCCCTCCGAATAGTTCGGCGTGCCTGCTGCGTATCTCGTAGGCGGGTGCCGGTCCGTCAATGGCCGCGAGCTCCCTCCCGAACACCTCGCGAGCGAGGCGGCCAGAGTCGACAGGCTCGCTCGCGAGGTTGACGAGCGGAAGCTCGGCGGAGACCGCCACGTCAATGTCGTCGGCGAGACGTCCGAGGTCGTAGTACTGGAATCGCCCTCGCGGATGGATTCGGTCGATCTGATTGTCGTGAATGAGGTCATATATGACGTTCTTCTTCAACCCGGGGCCGAACAGACCGGGCAGCCTGATCACGGTGGTGTCTGGATGTGTCGCGCGCGCCGTCTGCTCCAACTCGAACCGATGCAAACCATACGCATGCAGGCCATCAGTATCGATCTCTGTCGACTCGTCGACCCCGGTGGGTGTGCGGTATACATCAACCGTCGAGATGAGCACTAGGCGGTCTGTCGTGAAGCTGTTGAGTACCCGCCTCAGATCGTCGATGTGACGTCGATCAGCTTCCGGGTCTTGATTGATCCGCCACTTCTCGGCCCGGGCTGCTGCGAACACGACCCGGTCGAAGTGGCACCCACGCAGGTCGCCGACGTTCGCGGAGTTGACAGCCATTGCGTAACGGCCGCTGCGGAGCACGTTCCCGCCGACGAATCCGGTCGAACCGACGATCGCGCCGTTCATCGTCCAGCCTTGACGCGGTAGGCGCCCGTCACAGCACCGAACAGCACGCCTAACACGTGAGCGTTTCCGAGGACCGGGCTGATCTTCGTGGGGGTCTTTCCCGTCCGCGGGTACGTGCGCGTGACAGGGGTCTCGATCGTGCGGTAACCGAGACGCGAGCTCTCGATCGCGAGGTGATAGTGCAATTGATACGTGTCGAACACGGAACGGAACGGGGCGACTTGCTCATCGCGAAGAAGTCGCGCGCTGTACGCGCGGAACCCGTTGGTCGTATCGGTGTGCCTCTTTCCGGCTGCCAGGCTGATCAGCGGCGAGTGGAGGAGTCGCACGGCCAACAGGCGCGAGAGCGGGGTGTTGACCGCTCGCCCGCCGCGGATGAACCGTGAACCCTGAACATGGTCGTATCCCTCCTCGAGGAGCTCGGCGAACCGCGGAATAGCTGTGACACCGTCCTTCCCGTTGCCGTCGATCACGATCAGACCCTCGTAGCCCTCCCGCAGGGCCCAGGCGAAAGCCATCCGCATCTGTGCGCTCAACTTCCCGGGCCCCCGCTTCGTCAGAAGTGCGCGCACTTGCTGGGCACGGAGGTAAGGCGCGTCGAGAGCGCCGTCGGTGCTCCCGCCGTCTGCGACGACAATGTCGACGGAATCGGCGTAGCGAGCGGACTCGGCAAGCTGGCGCCGGATCTTGTCACCTTCGTTGAGCACGAACACCACGACGCAGTACCGGTGCTTGCGGGCGGCGAAGACGTCGGCGTGGAAGTTGGGGACAACCCAATCTCCCCAGCTGGTCGCCGCGACATCGGTCGACGATTCAGCCGCTGACATTGCGTCGCTCGGGATCGGCGATGAGGACTTCGCTCTCGAGTTCTTCCATGATCACGTAGGTCTGTTCGTTGCGTGTCTCGACGAGAATTCGTCCGAGGTACTCGGCCTGGACGGCGAGAATCGTACAAATGAGGAAGAACATAGTCGAAAGCTGGAGTGACGTTGTCGTCCAACCCTCGGCCACCTCGGCGTGAACGAAGTTGACTACGACGACGTAGACGGCGTAGAGCAGATTCAACATCCCGGCGATGACGCCGATCGCTGTAATTGCACGTAGTGGGTGGGTCGAGTAGCTGCTCACCATCTCCATGGCCTCGCCCGCGCCCGAGACGATGCCGCGACGCTGCTCTCGGCGGAGAACGGGAGTGTAAGGATACGTGACCGTCCGGTATCCGATGTGCTGGATCAGGTGACGCAGGTACCGGTGGCTGCGTGTGGCTTGGGTCAGCGAGTTTAGGGCACGCCGCGAGAGCCCGATCAGGAAGGTCGCGTTCGTCGGAATCGAGACGTCGAGGAATCGACGGTTGTACCAGTAGAAGAACCCACGACCCGCTCGGCTCACCCAATTGCCCCCCAGGGGCGAAGTGCTGGCGCCCTGCACGATGTCATGGCCCTCGAGCACGGCCGACGTTACCCGGGTGATCTCGTCGACCGGGTCGATCGTCACGTCAAGCATGACCACGACGTCGCCGATGGCTGCTTCGAGCCCGGCGAATGCCGCGGTGTCCCGATCGTATTCCCGAGACAGTCGGAGGACACGGATGCACGGAAGTGTCTCAAGTCGATCGCGCAGATCAGCAAGTCCGGCCGGAGAACTGCGGTTGTCGACGAGTACGATCTCGTAGTTCGCATACGCCGGTTGTACGGCCTCGTGGAGCCGCTGTGCGACAGAGGCAGCGTCGTCGGTGCGAGAGTCGAGCACCGCCACCACCGAGACGAAGACGTCGAAGCGGGGCGTCGTCGGGTCAGCCATGGAGGCGGTCCATTTCGTCGAGTACATCGTAGACGTTGTCGAGCTTGCCTCCGAGGACGCATGTGTAGCGAGCGAGGCCATGGTCCGCCTTGAAAAAGATGGGTCGGCTGTCGTCTCTCATGCTGCGCGACAGGACGGTCTTCACGTCGGTGATGGTGTCCTCCAGTTCGGCCCGACGCAGTGCCGGGAGATACCGCACTGCGTCGGCTCGCATCTGGTGGAACCCGTTCGGCACGCTCGCATCCGGTATGGGGCCGACATTGCTGAACTCGGATTCCAAGCTATCGTGCCATCTCCGCACGGGGGTGTGTCGCACGTGGCTGAGCGAGTGGAGGCCCCGGGGCGGAAACGGCATGAAAGAAAAGAACGGGCCATCCATCACTGTCACCCCGAAGCCCTGGAGCTCCGCGGGCGGCCTGACGAGGGCGATGCGGGCGACCTCGTGCTGGAGCCCGACGATCGGCAATCTCGATGCGGAATGAAGACTGTTGAGTCCTGCGTAGGTCGCACTGACGACGTGCCGGGACTCGAGTTCCGGTCCGGAGGTCTCAACGACGAGAGTCGCGGGGCTGCCCTCGCGCACGCGCGTTGCCTCGACGCCGTTCATCAGTTCGATTCCTGAGCGTCGGTGGATCCGTTCGAGGAGTAGTCGCCGGAGAACTCGGGAGTCGAACGCGGGTTCACGCACGCGAAAGACGCGCTCGACCAATTGAGGCGTGAACTGGCGCTCGATGTCGGCGGGTGCCGGATGGAGGGGCGCGCCTACACGTGAGCAGAAAAGTTCGAACTGTCGAGCGCTCGTCTTTGAGAGGCGACGCGCGATCGCGTAGTAATGGTCGAACGACTCGACGATCGCGTCCGGAAACTCTGCGACGAAGCGCGGAAAGTTCACTCGCGAGCGGTAAGCCGTGAGGATGCTGCGGGGGTAGTGGTACCCGTTGTGGACGCGCGCCTGATTGACGTAACTCGCGCGCTGCATCATTTCGGGCTCTCGGTCAACGACAGCGATCCGCCGCATTCCGAGCGACTCGCTCGCGTGTAGAGCGATCTTCAGGCCGTAGAAGCCCCCTCCGACGACGACGAGGTCGTAAGCCCTCGCTGTCATCGATGCCCGGGGCGACGCTCAGTGACGTCGACGAAAGCCCCCAGATCCCGTCGCACGCTGCGACTCTACCCGCCCTGCCCTAGGTCGCGCCCAGCATCAGCGCTACGGCACGTGGCGATGTCGAGTTGCGGGGGCATTCTGGGTGGCCCTGCCGGGTGGTGCCGTCGCCGAGACTGCTAAGTCACCGCATGTGCGAGCCGACGGAAGGCCGCACGCGTCAAGCGACAGGAGGCTCGTCGGCGACGTCACGCACGTGCGCCCCGCCTGAGCCGGGCTCGGGGAAGAGCGCGGGGGCGCGGTCGCCCCGGTGCGGCGCGAACACCCACATCCGATAGAGGGTGAAGCGGAAGAGCGTGCCGAGGCCGAGGCCGATCACGTTGCCCGCGATGTTGTCGGCGAGCAGGCTGTCGAAGCCGAGCACGTAGCGCGACACCCACAGGCAGGCGAGGCCGATGAGCATCCCGCCGACGCTCACGACGCCGAACTCGACGCCTTCGCGCACGAGTTGACGGCCGCGGTGCTCCCGGAACGTCCAGTACCGGTTGCCGATCCAGTTGCACGCGATCGCGACGGTCGTCGAGACGACCTTCGCCAGGAGCGGACCCTCGTGGATGAGCTCGGGCGCGAACACGGTCGCCCGCAGCAGATTGAAGACGGCGATGTCGATCACGAGGCCGACGGCCCCGACCGCGCCGAAGCGCGCGAACTGGGAGATCAACGCGCGCATGTCAGAGAAACCCTAGCCGCAGGGATGCCGGTGCGGCCGCCGATAGGCTGGCGGGGTGGGAGCGGTGATCGGCGTGATCGGCGGCGGTCAGCTCGCCCGGATGATGATCCCCCCGGCCGTCGAGCTGGGCATCTCGCTCCGCGTGCTGGCCGAGGCGGAGGACTCTTCGGCCTCGCTCGCCGCGACGGCGGTCGGCGACTACCGCGACGCCGCGACCGTGCTCGCCTTCGCGTCGGACGTCGACGTCGTCACGTTCGACCACGAGCACGTGCCCCAAGACGTGCTCGCCGCGCTCGTCGGCGCGGGGTTCGCGGTGCGTCCGGGGCCGGATGCCCTCGCGGTCGCGCAGGACAAGCTCGTCATGCGCGCGCGGCTCGGGGCGCTCGGCATCCCGATCCCGGACTGGGCAGAGCTGCGCTCGCGCGACGACCTCGCGGCGTTCCTCGCCGCGCACGGCGGTGCGGCGGTCGTGAAGACGCCGAAGGGCGGCTACGACGGCAAGGGCGTGCGCGTCGTGCGCGCCGCCGACGAGGCCGATGACTGGCTCGCGCTCGGTCCGGTGCTCGCCGAGGAGCTCGTCGACTTCCGCCGCGAGCTCGCGCAGCTCGTCGCGCGTCGACCGTCGGGGGAGCTCGCCGCCTGGGCGCTCGCCGAGACGGTGCAGCGCGACGGGGTGTGCGCCGAGGTGCTCGCCCCCGCGCCACAGGCAGACGTGCTCGCCGCCGAGGCCCACCGCATCGCCGAGGCCGTCGCGGAGGGACTCGACGTCACGGGCGTGCTCGCCGTCGAGCTGTTCGAGACGGCCGACGGGCGCCTGCTCGTCAACGAGCTCGCGATGCGTCCGCACAACAGCGGGCACTGGACGATCGACGGCGCCGTCACGAGCCAGTTCGAACAGCACCTGCGTGCCGTGCTCGACCTCCCGCTCGGCGACCCGTCGCCGCTCGCGCCGACGAGCGTCATGGTCAACGTGCTCGGCGGCCCGCCCGGAGCGCAGCTCACCGACCGCTACCCGGCCGCGCTCGCCGCGCATCCCGACGTGAAGTTCCACGCGTACGGCAAGGGTTCGCGTCCGGGGCGCAAGGTCGGACACGTCACGGCGCTCGGCACGGACGCCGACGAGACCCTCACGCGGGCGCGTGCCGCAGCCGCGTTCTTCGAGGTCTGACGCCTAACCTGGGAGGCGTGTCCACCACGCCTGTCGTCGCCCTCGTGATGGGCTCGGACTCCGACTGGCCGACGATGTCGGCCGCCGCGGAGGCGCTCACCGAGTTCGGGATCGCCCACGAGGTCGAGATCGTGTCGGCCCACCGCACGCCCAAGCGCATGATCGAGTTCGCCGAGCAGGCGGCCGGCCGCGGCATCCGGGTCATCATCGCCGGCGCGGGTGGCGCCGCCCACCTGCCCGGGATGATCGCGTCCTGCACGACCCTCCCCGTCGTCGGGGTGCCCGTGCCGCTGAAGAACCTCGACGGGCTCGACTCGCTGCTGTCGATCGTGCAGATGCCCGCCGGCATCCCGGTCGCCACCGTCGCCATCGGCAACGCCCGCAACGCAGGCATCCTCGCGGTGCGCATCCTCGCGACCTCCGACGACGGGCTCACCGCGAAGCTCGCCGAGTTCGCCGCCGGGCTCGAGACGCTCGTGGCCGAGAAGAACGCGAAGCTCCCGCGGCCGTGAGCCTCAGCGTGCAGCCGGTGCGGTCGCCGGACGCCCGGGATCCCCGGGTCATGACGCGGCGCGCGTGGTGGCTGCTCGCCCTCAACCTAGTCATCCCGGGGTCGGCGCAGGTGCTCGCCGGCGACCGCCGCCTCGGCCGGTTCGGCCTCGCAGCGACCCTCGTGCTGTGGGCGCTCGTCGTCGTCGCGATCGTGCTCGCGCTCGTCGCGCGCGGGTTCGTGCTGGGCCTCGTGACGAATCCGATCGTTCTCGGGGTGGTCGTCGCGATCGCGGTGTTCTACGGCGTGCTCTGGATCGTGCTCACGCTCGACACGCTGCGCCTCGTGCGGCTCGTCAAGGTGGCGCCCCGGGCCCGGGGAGTCGTCGCGGCTCTCACCGTCGCGTCGCTCGTGCTCTCCGTGGGAGCCGCCGGGTTCGTCGCGGCGAACTCGGTCTCGGGCATCGGGCTGTTGAACATCTTCCGCCCGGGGGCCTCGGAGGCTCCGATCGACGGCCGCTACAACATCCTCCTGCTGGGCGGTGATGCCGGCCCCGACCGTCTCGGGCTGCGTCCCGACAGCATCACGGTCGCGAGCATCGAGGCCGCGACGGGTGCGGCGACCCTCTTCGGCATCCCGCGCAACATGGAGCAGGTGCCGTTCGTCGAGGGTTCGCCGCTCTGGAACGAGTTCCCGAACGGCTACGACTGCGGCACCGAGTGTCTGATCTCGTACCTCTACACCTACGGCCAGGAGCACCCCGAGCTGTACCCTCACGCCGAGAGCGAGGGCAGCACCCCGGGCATCGAGGCGATGCGGGATGCCGTCGAAGGCGTGACGGGACTCGAGATCCCGTACTACGTGCTCATCGACATGCAGGGCTTCGCGTCGCTCATCGACGCGCTCGGCGGCGTCGAGATCGACGTGACCGAACGCGTGCCGCTCGGCTCGAACACCTACGACGACGGTCGGCCCGCGCCTCCCATCGGCTACATCGAGCCGGGGCTGCAGCGCATGGACGGCGAGACGGCGCTCTGGTACGCGCGCTCGCGGTACGAGACGACCGACTACGACCGGATGGCGCGGCAGCGGCAGGTGCAGGAGGCGATCCTGCGGCAGATGGATCCGGCGACCGTGCTGCTGCAGTTCCAGGGCATCGCCGCGGCCGGTGCCCAGGTCGTGAAGACCGACATCCCGCAGTCGATGCTCGGCTACTTCGTCGAGCTCGGAACGAAGACGAAGGACCTGCCGCTCACGAAGATCGACTTCGTGCCGCCCCTGATCGACGAAGAAGCGCACCCTGACTTCGACTTCATCCACGCGACGGTCGACGCCGCGCTCGTGCCCTACACGCCTCCGCCCACGGAGACCCCCGCCGCTCTCGGTGGTTGAGTAGCGCCCGAAGGGCGCGTGTCGAAACCGCACGAGCGCCGCCGCGGGTTGAGTAGCGCCCGAAGGACGCGTCTCGAAACCCCTACAGGTCCGCGTGCAGCTGCCAGACCTTCTCGGCGGCGTCGCGCCACGTGAAGGCCTTCGCACGGTCGCCCGAGGCGACGGCCGCCCGGTCGAGTGCGGTGGCGTCGTCGAGCAGCGCGCGCACCGCGTCGGCGAGCGCCTCGGGGTCGCCCGGAGGGACGAGCACGGCGGCGTCGTCGGTGAGCTCGGCGACGGCCGGCAGGTCGGTGGCGACGATCGGCAGGCCCAGGGCGAGCGCGTCGAGCAGCACCGACGCGGGGCCGGCGGCGAGCGCGGGAGAGACGAACGCCGTCGCGCCGGCGAGGATCGCGACCCGGTCGTTCCAGGCCGGCTCCTCGACGAGGGTGAGGCCGGACGGGTCGTCGAGCACAGCCGCGTCACCGGGGCCGACGAGCAGCACGACGGGCACGTCGAGTCGCGCGGCCGCCGCGGCGAGGTCGGCGAAGCCGTTGCGCGCATCGCCCTCGGCGACGGCGACGACGTAGCGCTCGGGCAGCTTGTGTGACGCCCGGCGTGCGGCCGCGTCCGCGGGTACCGCGAGGTCGGACGACGGCGCCGCGCCGATGACCCGCACCCGCCCGGCGAGGTCGAGATGCTGCTCGAGGTCGGCCGCGACCGCGTGGGTGGGCACGACGATCGCGTCGGCGTGCTTCTCGGCGCGGCGGCCCATCGACACCGTCCAGGAGGCCTGCCTCGAGGGCAGCAGCTCGGGATGCGTCCAGGCGACGGCGTCGTGGATCGTGACGACGATCTGATCCCCGGGGTTGAGCGATCTGTCGTGACGGCGCAGGGGCGCGAAGAGGCTCGTCGCGTGCACCACGCCGCTGCCGGGCAGCGCCGTGAATCCGCGCTGCCAGGCGGCCGCGAGCTCCCGTCGGGCGAGGGCCGCCTCGTGCAACTCGCGCAGCCCCGGCACGCGGTCGCGCACGCGGGCGTAGTCATCCTCGAATGCGGCGGCGACGACGCCCGCGACGTCGGCCCCGCGGGGCGCGGCGCGCACGATCGCGCGGGCGAGTTCCTCCGCGTAGCGGGCGAGTGGCCCGCCGCCGCGCAGCAGCATGTCGTCGAGGATGAGGCGCAGGGTGGTCATGGGCTCGTCAGAGCTCCTTCCGCGATCGCGGCCCGCAGCGCGTCGCGCCACGGCCGGGGAGCCTCGAGTCCCGCCGCCGCCCAGGCGGCGTGCCCGAGCACCGAGTACGACGGACGGGGCGCGGGGCGCACGAAGGCGGCGCTGTCGGTCGGCAGCACCCGGGCGGGGTCGAGACCCGAGTCCTCGAAGATCGCCCGTGCGAAGTCGAACCAGCTCGCGCTGCCTGCGTTCGTGCCGTGGTAGATGCCGAAGGGTGCGTCGCCGTCGAGCAGCCGCACGATCGCGGCGGCGAGGTCGCGCGACCAGGTCGGCTGTCCTACCTGATCGGTCACGACGCTCACGGTCTCACGCTCCGCGGCGAGGCGCAGCATCGTCTGTGCGAAGTTCGATCCGCCCGCGCCGTAGAGCCAGGCCGTGCGCACGAGGTACGTGTTCGGATGCCGCAGCACGAGTTCCTCGCCCGCGGCCTTGGTGCGACCGTAGGCGCCGACGGGAGCGCGCGGCGTGTCCTCCGAGTAGGGCGCGGTCGCCATCCCGTCGAAGACGTAGTCGGTCGACACGTGCACGACGCGCGCGCCGATCTCCGCGGCCGCGTCGGCGAGCACCCCCGCCCCTGTCGCGTTGACGGCGTAGGCCGCCGCCTCGTCGCTCTCCGCGTCATCGACCCTCGTGTAGGCGGCGGCGTTGATGACGACGTCGGCGCCGGCCACCGCCTCGCGGACGGCGGCGGCATCCGTGATGTCGAGGTCGGCACGGGTGAGCGCCGTCACCTCGCGTCCGGCGAGCACGCGACGCAGATCTGCGCCCAGCATCCCGCCCGCGCCGGTGACGACGTAGCGGGTCATGCCTGACCGGCCGCGCGGTACTTCGCCTCGGTCGCGTCTTTCTGCGGCGCCCACCACGACTCGTTCGCGCGGTACCAGTCGATCGTCGCGGAGAGACCCGCCGCGAAGTCGCCGAAGCGCGGCGTCCAACCGAGCTCCTCGCGCAGCTTCGTCGAGTCGATGGCGTAGCGCAGGTCGTGTCCCGGGCGGTCGGTCACGAGGTCGTACGCGTCGCGCGGCCGGCCCAGCTCGGCGAGGATCAGCTCGACGACATCCTTGTTGTTCTGCTCCCCGTCGGCGCCGATGAGGTAGGTCTCGCCGATGACGCCCTTCTCGAGGATCGTGAGCACCGCCGAGGAGTGGTCGTCGGCGTGGATCCAGTCCCGCACGTTCTCGCCCGTGCCGTAGAGCTTGGGACGCTCGCCACGCAGCACGTTGGTGATCTGCCGCGGGATGAACTTCTCGACGTGCTGGAACGGGCCGTAGTTGTTCGAGCAGTTCGAGATCGTCGCCTGCACCCCGAAGCTGCGCACCCACGCGCGCACGAGGAGGTCTGAGCCTGCCTTCGTGGACGAATAGGGGCTCGACGGGTTGTACGGGGTCTGCTCGGTGAAGCGGGCCGGGTCGTCGAGCTCGAGGTCGCCGTAGACCTCGTCGGTCGAGATGTGGTGGAAGCGGATGCCGTGCTTCCGCGCCGCCTCGAGGAGCGTGAACGTGCCGACGACGTTGGTCTGCACGAACGGGCTCGGATCGTTCAGCGAGTTGTCGTTGTGCGACTCGGCGGCGTAGTGCACGACGGCGTCGTGCTTCGCGAAGAGGTCGTCGACGAGGGACGCGTCGAGGATGTCGCCGACGATCAACTCGACGCGGTCGGAGGGTAGGCCCTCGAGGGATGCGGCGTTGCCCGCGTACGTGAGCTTGTCGAGCACCGTCACGGTGTGGTCGGTGTGAGCGACGACGTGGTGGACGAAGTTCGACCCGATGAAGCCGGCTCCGCCGGTGACGAGGATGCGCACGATGAGGTCCTTTCAGGGCCGCGGGAAGTCTACCTAAGCGTCGTTGGTAGGCTTCTGCGGTGCAGATCCGAGAGCTGGCGATCCCGGATGCCTACGAGATCACCCCGCGGCAGTTTCCGGATGATCGCGGAGTGTTCTTCGAGTGGTACCGCTTCGATCGCCTTGCTGATGTGATCGGGCATTCGCTCGACCTACGGCAGGCCAACACCTCGGTTTCCCGACGCGGCGTCGTGCGCGGCATCCACTTCGCCGACGCCCCGCGCGGGCAGGCCAAGTACGTCACCGCCGTGCATGGCGCGGTGCTCGACTTCGCGATCGACATCCGAGTCGGATCGCCGACCTTCGGCCAGTGGGACTCGGTGCTGCTCGACACCGTCGACCGCCGCGCCATCTACCTCGCCGAGGGGCTCGGTCATGCGTTCGTCGCCCTCACCGACGACGCGACCGTGACCTACCTCGTGAGTGACACCTACAACCCCGAGGCCGAGCACGCCATCGACCCGCGCGACGCAGAGGTCGGCCTCGTCTTCCCGGACGAGGCGGGCGAACCTCTTCTGTCGGCCAAGGACACCGAGGCGCCCGGGCTGGCTCAGGCCCGCAATGCGGGGTTGCTCCCGCAATGGGACGCCATGCGGGCCTACTACGACGAGTTGGGAGCCGCGCGATGAAGGGGATCATCCTTGCGGGGGGATCGGGCACCCGGCTGTGGCCGATCACGAAGGGCATCTCGAAGCAGCTGATGCCCATCTACGACAAGCCGATGATCTACTACCCGCTGTCGACCCTGATGATGGCCGACATCCGCGAGGTTCTCGTCATCACCACGCCGGAGTACAACGCGCAGTTTCGGGCGCTGCTCCGTGACGGGTCCGACCTCGGGATGCGGATCGAGTACGCCGTGCAGCCGTCGCCTGACGGGCTTGCGCAGGCGTTCATCATCGGCGAGGAGTTCATCGGCGACGACAGCGTTGCGCTCGTGCTCGGAGACAACATCTTCCACGGCACGGGTCTCGGCTCGTCGTTGCGGGGCAACGCCGAGCTCGACGGGGGGCTCATTTTCGCGTATCAGGTGGCAGAGCCCGCGGCGTACGGCGTCGTCGAGTTCGACGCCGAGATGCGGGCGGTGTCGATCGAGGAGAAGCCGGCGGAGCCGAAGAGCAACTACGCGGTTCCGGGTCTCTATTTCTACGACAACGACGTCATACGCATCGCGAAGTCCATCACCCCGAGCGCTCGCGGCGAACTTGAGATCTCGACGGTCAACGAGACCTACCTCGACGCCGGCAGGCTCAAGGTGCAGGTGCTCGACCGCGGGACGGCGTGGCTCGACACCGGAACGTTCGAGTCGATGATGCAAGCGTCAGAGTATGTGCGCGTGATCGAAGATCGTCAGGGCTACAAGATTGGGTGCGTAGAGGAGATCGCGTGGCGGGCTGGCTGGATAGACGACACGCAGCTCGCCGCCCTCGCCGCGCCTCTTCGCAAGAGCGGCTACGGGACGTACCTCGACCGCCTCGTCAGCCGCGGGCTCTGAGCCGGGATAACCACGCCCGCGCCGCGAGCCCGCCACGGAGCGCGAGGCGCACGGCCGCCCACAGCGGCCCCGGGTACTTCTTCGAGAGGAAGCGATTGGCGCTTTCATGGTGCGCCGCAACCATGGCCGTGCGCTCGGACGTCGTTGAGTGCGCTCCCGCGTGGGTGACGCAGACCGATGGCTCATAGCGGTTGCGCCATCCGGCACGTCCGAGTCGCATGCCGAGGTCGACGTCCTCGAAGTACATGAAGTAGTCCTCATCAAATCCCGAGACGGAATCAAAGGCCTCGCGCCGCACGAGCACGCAGGAACCCGATAGCCAACCGGCGTCGCGGGGGCTCGGGTCGCCCTCCTGGCGGTAGCGCCGCGACCAGGGGTTGCTCGGCCAGGCGCCGGCGAAAAGCGCGTGCCCGATTCCGATCCGCAGCGAGGGGACGAGCCTTGCCGAGGGATACACCGTGCCGTCCGGGTTGAGGACTGCTGGCCCGATGGCGCCGATGCCGGGGTCGCTCTCGCCCACGTCGACGAGAGCGTCGATCGAGCCGGGCTCCAGCACGACGTCGGGGTTTACGATGAGGATCCAGCGCACCGACGGTTCGAGGGTACGCACCGCGGCGTTGACTGCACCGCCGTAGCCCGGATTGGACGAGAGGGGCAGGTATCCAGCGCCGGCCCGCTCGGCGATCTCGGCGATCTCGCCTTCGGGCGCATTGTCGACGACCAACGTCTGCAGTGTGCGGCTGGTCGCCGCACCGAGTGAGGCCAGGAACGCGGGGAGTACGGCGCTCGACCGGTAGCTGACGGTTACGACCGCGACGGGTGCCTTCGGATCCCTCGGGGCGGCCATGATAACCCAAGCCTAAGGGGATCGAGGTGACCGGGCGCCCCGTCACGTCGTCGTATCATGGACCGTCGCCCGCGGGTGGCGAACCGAACAGAGGGCACATGGGATACCTGAGGGACGTCGTCGCGGCGCGCGAGTTGCTGACGAATCTGACCCTCCGCGAAGTGCGCGGTAAGTACCGCCGCACCGTGTTCGGGCAACTGTGGTCGCTGGTGAACCCGCTTGTTCTCATGGCGATCTACACATTCGTGTTCGCGTTCATATTCCGCATCGATCCCGACCCTGGTGACCCGAGCGGGCTTGAGGTCTTCCCTCTCTGGCTCTTGAGTGGTCTGTTGCCGTGGCTGTTTTTTGCCAACGTCATCAACCTCGGGATGGCCTCGATCGTCTCCAACGCGGGCCTCATCACTAAGGTGTGGTTCCCGAGAGTGGTGCTGCCATTGTCGACGGTGGGTGCGAGCGCCTGGAACTGGCTCTTCGAGATGTCGATCCTCGCGATCGCGCTGTCGATCGCCGGCGCTTTCGTGCTGCCTTGGCTGCCGCTGGTCGTCATGTTCATGGTCGTCCTCGCCGTCTTCGCCGCAGGGATGGCCATGCTTCTGAGCATCGCGAATGTGCACTTCCGCGACACTCAGCACTTCCTGTCGCTCGCACTCCAGCTCTGGATGTACCTCACGCCGATCATTTACCCGATCACGCTGGTGCGTGAGCAGTCCGAGCGACTCGGCCCGTTGTTCGGTACCCCGGTTACGCTGGAGGGCATCTACTCTCTCAACCCGATGGTTCATTTCGTAGACGTGTTCCGTTCCCTTCTTTACGACAACACCTGGCCTGATCCGCTGCCGGCCGGGCTCAGCATCCTGTGGGCACTTACCGCGTTCGTCCTAGGCTTCGTCGTGTTCCGCCGGAGCGAGCCGAACCTCGCGGAGGCACTGTGAGCGACATCGCGGTCTCCGTTGACGACGTCAGCAAGAAGTTCCGGCTCTACCACGAGCGCAACCAAACTTTGAAGTCGGCGATCATGCGCCGGCGCCGTTCGGTGCACGAGGATTTCTGGGCCCTGCGAGACATCACGTTCGACGTCGAGCGCGGTTCGACATTCGCCCTTGTCGGCAGCAACGGCTCGGGCAAGTCGACCCTCCTAAAGTGCCTTGCTCGCATCTACATGCCGAACGAGGGCACGATCACCCACCGGGGACGTATGGCGGCGATGCTGGAGGTCGGCTCGGGGTTCCACAGCGAGCTGACGGGCCGGGAGAACATCTTCCTCAACGGCTCTATTCTCGGGATGTCCAAGAACGAGATCGAGCGAAAATTTGATGACATCGTCGACTTCTCTGGCATCGAGCGCTTCCTCGACCAGCCAGTCAAGAACTATTCGTCTGGGATGTATGTCCGGCTCGGCTTCTCTATCGCGATCCACGTCGACCCCGAGATCCTCGTCGTAGACGAGGTGCTCGCGGTCGGCGACGCCGAGTTCCAGCAGAAGTGCTTCGAGAAGTTCGATCAGCTCCACGAGGAGGGCCGCACGGTAATCCTCGTCAGTCACTCGATGTCGACGGTCCGCAAGATGTGCGACAGGGCCGCCTGGATTGAGAAGGGCGAACTCCGGCTCGTCGGGGACTGCGACGACGTGGTGAGCGCCTATACCGACTCGATCGGAATCGAAGAGGCCTGAAAGCGTCCGCCCGGCGCTAGCGGGCGGCCCGGAGGTGCCGGGATAGGCTTCCTGAGTCTGGCATCGGAGGGGTGAACGTGCGACGACAGTTGGGAACGACCATCACGGGGGCTCTCGCCGCGGTGGCGGTGGCGGCCGGGCTGCTGATCGGCATCCCGACATCGGCGGGCGCCGCGACGATCTTCGATCCGGGTGACATCATCTCCGATGCGGAGTTCTATAACGGCAACGCGATGTCGTCGCTCGAGATCCAGTCGTTCCTCGATGCCAAGGTCGGCACGTGCACTAATGACAAATGCCTCAACGTCGCGCTCCTGAGCGTCCCGAATCGTGCGCGGGAGGTCTCGACGTCAACGGGCAACCTCATCTGCGAGGCAATCACGGGCGGGGTCATGATGGCCTCGGAGCTCATCTATCGTTCGCAGGTGGCGTGCGGGATCTCAGCGAAGGTCATACTCGTGACCCTCCAGAAGGAGCAAGGTCTCGTCACGAGTCGCGCCCCTTCTGACCCCGCGCTCCGCTGGGCCATGGGGATGGCGTGTCCGGACACCGCGCCGTGCGACACCGCCTTCGCCGGGCTCGCGACGCAGATCGTCTCCGGCACTCGGCAACTTAAGGCCTATAAAGCTTCGGCCTTCGCGCGCCAGCCCGGGGTGCACTTCATGCAGTACCACCCGAACGGCGCGTGCGGTGGGACCAACGTCAACGTCCGCAACTATGCGACCGCGGCGCTCTACAACTACACGCCGTATCAACCTAACGCGGCGTCGCTGGCGAACCTCTACCGCACGGGCGACTCGTGTTCGTCCTACGGCAACCGCAACTTCTGGGCCTATTTCCGAGACTGGTTCGGCTTCGTCGATGGGCCGCCGCCGGGTTCGCCGAGCGCGCCGCAGGGCCTCATGACGACACGAAACCACGGCGGTGAGCTCACCCTCTCGTGGTCGCCTCCTGCCAACTTCGGCGATACCGCGGTCACGGATTACCGCATCAGTTACACATCAGTCCACAACGCCATTCCCGTCGTCGTCGATGACGGTGTGTCCACGTCGACGTCGCACACCTTCGCCGATCCGACGCCCGGGATCGCCTTCACCTTCCGGGTGCAGGCTGTTAATGCTGTCGGCGCAGGTACCCCCGCTGAGATCAAGGTCACGGCCCCAGACCCGGGGGCGCCGAGCGAGCCGCGCAACCTGCGGGTGACCGTCAACGATGGGGCCGCGCTCACGCTGGTCTGGGACGCGCCCGCGTCGCCCGGCACGTCACCGGTGAGCGACTACGTCATCTCCTACACGTCTGTTTATCACCCCACTCCCGTAGTCGTGAACGACGGAGTGTCCGCGATCACGACCCAGACTTTCGTCGGCGCCACGCCGGGGCTGGCGTTCACCTTCCGGGTCCAGGCGAAGAACTCAGCAGGGTTGAGCGCCGAGGCTAAGACCTCGGCGACTCCACCGACCGCCGGACAGCCAGCCGAGGACTTCACACGTCCCGGTGCCGTCTCGGGTTTGCGGATCTCCGTTAACGACGGATCGACGCTGAAGGTCGAGTGGGAGCCTCCGGCGTCGACGGGCTCGTCGCCGGTCACCGACTACGTCATCACCTACACCTCGGCTTATCACCCGAGCCCCGTCGTTGCGGACGACGGCGTGTCTACGACGACGTCCCACACCTTCTCGGACCCGACGCGTGGCCTAGAGTTCACCATCCGGGTCCAGGCACGCAACGCCGCGGGGCTGGGTGCGCTGGCCAGCATCCTGGTTACCCCACCCGATTACCCGGATGCTCCCCGGAACCTGCGAACGACCGTTAATGATGGGTCGGCGTTGACGATCGTGTGGGATGAGCCGGGATCGAACGGCGGGTCGGCGGTGACGGACTACGTGATCTCGTATACGTCGCCGTATCACACGACTCCGGTCGTGGTGAGTGACGGGGTGTCGACGGCGACGACGCACACGTTCGTGAACCCGACGCCGGGGTTGCCTTTCATGTTGCGGGTGCAGGCCAAGAACGTGACGGGGCGTTTGAGCAGCCCCGTCCAGGTGCAGGCGACCGCGCCGACGCCGACGGTGGCGGTGCCGGATGCTCCCCGGAACCTGCGAACGACCGTTAATGATGGGTCGGCGTTGACGATCGTGTGGGATGAGCCGGGATCGAACGGCGGGTCGGCGGTGACGGACTACGTGAT
>NZ_JBMRCP010000012.1:0-23759 GCF_057350545.1 Pseudolysinimonas sp.
ACCTCGCGCAGCCAGAAGATGCCGTTGTACTCGATGCAGTCGACGTCGGACACCTCGGGCACCGGCACGCCGCAGTAGAGCAGCGCGACGGTCGGCGTGCCCCACGCGGCGGTGCCCTGCGCGTCGGTGGTGCGCAACGGGTAGTCGCCGATCGCCTGCGGCTCGGGGTGGTAGAGCCGTGCGACGACGTCGGCGCACCCGGGATCGTTCGCGAACTCGGCGGCGGGGGACATCGCGACGGTCGCCGAGCACCCCGCGAGTCCCGTCGCGAGGGCGAGTGCGGCGAGTGCGGCCGGAAAGCGTCTCATCGCGTCCAGGCTAGCCTGGCGGGATGACTGGGCTCGGCGAGACGGCGGTCGACACCGCCGGCGGGACGCTGGGCGAGCTGGGGGAGGCCGCGGTGCTCGCGCGCATCTTCCCGCGCCTGCCCGACTCGGCCTCCACCCTCGTCGGCCCGGGCGACGACGCCGCCGTGCTCGCCGCCCCCGACGGACGTTTCGTGGTCACGACCGACACCATGATCCACGGACCCGACTTCCGCCTGGCGTGGTCGACGCCGCACGACCTCGGCTGGAAAGCGGCAGCGACCAACCTCGCCGACGTCGCCGCGATGGGCGCCGTGCCGACCGCACTCGTCGTCGCGGTCGCGGCCCCGCCGTCGACGGAGGTCGGCCTGCTCGAGGGTCTCGCCGACGGGCTGCGCGACGCGTGCCACGCACTCGCCCCGGGCTGCGGTGTCGTGGGCGGCGACCTCTCGTCGTCGGCGACGCTCATGATCGCGGTGACGGCGTTCGGCGACCTCCAGGGTCGGGATGCCGTGCTGCGTTCCGGCGCACGCCCCGGAGACGTCGTGGCGGTCTCCGGTGCGCTCGACCTCGCCGCCGAAGGTCTCGAGTTGCTCTTCACCCGGGCGGTCGACGCCGCCGGGATGCCGGACGCCGCGCTCGGTGCGCGGGTACGGGCCGAGCATCCGGCCGCGGTGGAGGCGCAACTCGCGCCGTCGCCGCCGCTCCTCGACGGGGTGGCCGCGGCGCTCGGCGGTGCGACGGCGATGCTCGACGTGAGCGACGGCCTCGCGATCGACGCGCGACGCATCGCGGCCGCGTCGGGCGTGCGGCTCGACCTCGACTCGGCGGCCGTGGGCTCGCCGCTCGCCCTCACCGGCGGTGAGGCGCACGCGCTGCTCGCGACGTTCCCCGCGGAATCCGCCGCCGCCCTGCCCGGGGGATTCCGGGTGATCGGGCGCGTCGTGGCAGGGGAGGGCCTGTCGGTCGACGGTCGCTCCTACGACGCGCGCGGCGGGTGGGACCCCTACCGCGACGGCGAGCGCTGACCCGGCGAAAGGTAGAACACGGCGGTCTCGCCGTAGTCCTTCCGCCGGTCGAGCTCGAGCCCCTCGGGCCACTCCGGGGCGGCATCGCGGGCGGAGCGCTCGACGACGACGACGGCGTCCTCGGTCAGGAGCGGCACGAGCGCCTCGAGGTTGTGCCGCAGCTCCGCGCCGCCCAGATCGTACGGCGGGTCGAGGAAGACGACATCCCACGCCGCCTGCGGCTCGCGGGAGGCGCCGCCGAGGAACGACTGCACGGGCTGCGACGACACGACGATGTCCGGGGCCTCGCCGCGGGGCGCGGCCTTCCGCACGCGGGTCGCGTTGTCGTTCGTGACGCGGTGGGCCCCCGTCGCCTTGTCGACGAGGGTGACGTGCGCGGCGCCGCGCGAGACGGCCTCGAGCCCGAGCGCCCCCGAGCCGGCGTAGAGGTCGAGCACGCGCGCTCCCGGCAGCACCCCGCGCGCATCGAGCGCGGAGAAGATCGCCTCGCGCACGCGGTCACTCGTCGGGCGCGTGCCGACCGGCGGCACCGCGAGCCGGAGCGAGCCGGCGAACCCCGAGATGATGCGCGTCACGCCTCCCATCCAACCGCAGAGGCCGCACTACGATCGGCACGTGGCGACGCGCGAACCCGGGGTGGTCAACAACGCGGTCTACGTCGACGGCACGCGCCTCGCCGCACCGGCGACACTCGCGGAGACGTTCTCCCTGCTCGCCGACAACCCCGGAGCGCTCGCCTGGATCGGGCTCTACCGCCCGGAGAGCACCCTCTTGGCCGAGCTCGCCGAGCAGTTCGGCCTGCACGAGCTCGCGGTCGAGGATGCCGTCGTCGCCCACCAGCGCCCCAAGCTGGAGCGTTACGGCGACACCCTCTTCCTCGTGTTGCGCGCCGCGCACTACGAAGACGACGCCGAACGCGTGCTGTTCGGCGAGCTGCACGTCTTCGCGGGCGCCGACTTCGTCATCACGGTGCGGCACAGCGAAGGCCCCGACCTGTCGATCGTGCGCACCCACATGGAGGCGACTCCCGAGGCGCTCCACGGCGGCCCGGAGGCGGTGCTCTACGCGATCATCGACGCGGTCGTCGACGGCTACAAGCCGGTCATCGAGGGTCTCGCGAACGACATCGACGAGATCGAGACGCAGGTGTTCGACGGCGACCCGAAGGTGTCGCGGCGCATCTACCAGCTCAACCGCGAAGTCATCGAGTTCCAGCGTGCCGTGGTGCCGCTCGGCGACATCCTGGCGCAGTTCGCGGCGGGCTTCGCCGACGGGCACGTCGACGACCACCTCGAACCGGTGCTGCGCGACATCGCCGACCACGTCACTCAGGCGACCGAGAAGATCGAGGAGTTCCGCGTGCTGCTGCGCGACATCCTCGCCGTCAACACCTCCCTCGTCGGACAGCGCCAGAACGACGAGGCGCGGCTGCTCTCCGAGGCGAGCAACGCGCAGGCCGAGCAGACCCGCCGCATCTCGGGGTGGGCCGCCATCCTGTTCGCGCCGTCGCTCATCGGCTCGATCTACGGGATGAACTTCGACTTCATGCCCGAGCTGCACCAGAGCTGGGGTTACCCGGCCGCCCTCGGGGCGATGCTGGCGTCGAGCCTCGTGCTCTACATCGTGTTCAAGAAGCGCGGCTGGCTGTAGTCGCCGATCGCTAGCCTGGAGAGATGCCCGGACCACTCGACACGCGTCTGCTGACGGCGCTCGGTGCGCGCGTCGCGCCGATGTTCGAGAAGGCGTTCGGGCTCGAGACCGTCGGCGACCTGCTCGCCCATTACCCCCGCCGGTACGCCGTGCGCGGTGACCTCACGCCGCTCGACGAACTCCGCATAGGCGATACGGTCGTCGTCGTCGCGGAGGTGCGCAGCATCACCTCGCGGCCCATGCGTCAGCGCCACGGCGAGCTCATCGAAGTCGTCATCACCGACGGCACGGGAACCCTGCAGCTGACGTTCTTCAGCCGGAAGGCCACGTACGGGCTCAAGCCCGGGATGCGCGGCATCTTCGCCGGCAAGGTGGGGATGTACCGCAGCACCCGGCAGCTCGCGCATCCCGCCTACGAGGCGTTCCCCGACGACCTCGACGCGGACTCCGAGGAGGCACGGGCCTGGGCCGAGGCGCCCATGCCGATCTACCCGGCGACGTCGTCGCTCGACGGCACGAAGATCCGCGGAGTGATCCAGGCGCAGGTCGACGCGCTGCCGCCGCTCGACGACCCGGTGCCCGACGAGGTGCGGGCAGCGCGTGGTCTGCTCGACTTCCGCGACGCGCTGCGCGGCATCCATCACCCGCGCGTCGAGGCCGACTGGCGGGCGGCGCAGGAGACGCTGCGGTTCCACGAGGCGCTCATCCTGCAGGCGTCGCTGCTGCGGCAGCGCGTGCAGTACCGGTCGCGGCGCACGGCCGAGCGACGCCCCGGCAAGCTCTCCGCGGAGTTCGCCGAGCGGATGCCGTTCACCCTCACCGACGACCAGCGCACGGTCGGCGCGGCGATCGAGGCCGACCTCGCGTCGGGCATCCCGATGAACCGGCTCGTGCAGGGCGAGGTCGGCTCGGGCAAGACGCTCGTCGCGCTGCGGGCGATGCTCGCCGTCGCCGACTCGGGCGGACAGTCGGCGTTCCTCGCCCCGACCGAGGTGCTCGCCGGGCAGCATCTGCGCTCGATCGTGCAGACCCTCGGGCCCGACCTCGCCGCGCGGCTGCGGCCCACCCTCATCACGGGTCAGCTCCCCGTCGCCGACCGACGGAAGGCGCTGCTCGCGTCGGCGTCGGGCGGCGCGTCGATCGTCGTCGGCACGCACGCGCTTCTCGGCGACCAGGTGCAGTTCGCCGACCTCGGACTCGTCGTCGTCGACGAGCAGCACCGCTTCGGTGTCGACCAGCGCGAGGCTCTGCGGCTCAAGGGGGAGTCTCCGCACGTGCTCGTGCTCACGGCGACGCCGATCCCGCGCACCGTCGCGATGACGGTGTTCGGCGACCTCGACGTCTCGACGATCGCCCAGCTGCCGGCCGGGCGGTCGCCCATCACGTCGCACGTCGTCGGGCTGTCCGAGCATCCCGGCTGGATCGCGCGCGTGTGGGAGCGTCTCGCGGAGGAGCTCGAGAAGGGCCACCAGGGCTTCGTCGTCTGTCCCGCGATCGACGCCAAGACCCTCGAGGAGGCCGACCCGGACGCCGAGGTGCCCGACGAGGGCGCGCCCCCGCCGGCCGCGGTGCTGAGCGTGATCGAGGAACTGCGCCGGCATCCCCGCCTGAAGGAGAAGCGCCTCGAGGTGCTGCACGGCCGGATGAGCGCCGAGGAGAAGGACTCCACGATGCGTGCGTTCTCCGCGGGCGACATCGACGTGCTCGTCGCCACGACGGTGATCGAGGTGGGTGTCGACGTGCCCAACGCGTCGACCATGGTCGTGCTCGACGCCGACCGCTTCGGCATCGCGCAACTGCATCAGCTGCGCGGCCGCGTCGGCCGGGGGAGCGTGCCGGGGCTGTGCCTCTTCGTCACGCACGCCGACCCCGTCTCGCTCGCCCGGGACCGGGTGGATGCCGTCGCCGCCACCACCGACGGGTTCGAGCTCGCGCAGGCCGACCTCGAGCTGCGCCGCGAAGGAGACGTGCTCGGCGAGTCGCAGTCTGGGGGACGCTCGTCGCTCAAACTGCTGCGGGTCTCGCGCGACGGGAAGCTCATCGAAGATGCCCGCGAGGTGGCCGAGAAGATTCTCGACGGCGACCCGGGGCTGCGGCTGCACGAGGCGCTCCGCGAGGCGATCGAGCGACGGCTCGACGAGACCGAGCGGGCCTTCCTGGGAAAGAGTTGAGCGCCGCGGTCAGAGCTCGCGTCACATCACGAAACGGTCACATCGCTCGGCTAGGGTGGGCCTCGTGAGCCGGATCGCTGTCGTCCCGGGGTCGTTCGATCCGGTGACCCTCGGACATCTCGACGTCATCGGACGCGCCGCCGGGCTGTTCGACGAGCTGCACGTGCTCGTCGTGCACAACCCCGACAAGTCGGCGCTCCTGCCGATCGCGCAGCGCGTGTCGCTCATCCAGGACGCGGTGAAGGATGCCGGCCTGCCCGACAACATCCGCGTCACCTCGTGGAGCATGGGGCTGCTCGTCGACTACTGCACCGATGTCGGCGCCAGCGTGCTCGTGAAAGGCATCCGCTCGCAGGTCGACGTGGCCTATGAGACGCCGATGGCGATCGTGAACCGCAACCTCGCGGGGGTCGAGACGATCTTCCTGCTGCCCGACCCCGCCCACGCGCACGTGTCGAGCTCGCTCGTGCGGCAGGTCGCGGGCCTCGGCGGCGACGTCGCGCCGTATGTGCCGAAGGTCGTGGCCGACTTCCTCCAGTCGTCGCGGGTCTGACCTGATCCCGCGGTTCGTCGGGGTCTTCGCGGTCCGCCCGCTTGATCGCGAGATCGGACGCCTCGCCGTCCCGGCGCTGGGGGCGCTCGTCGCGGAACCGCTCTTCCTCGCCACCGACACGGCGCTCGTCGGCCACCTCGGCGCCGAGTCGCTCGCCGGGCTCGGCATCGCGAGCACCGTGCTCGCGACCGCGATCGGGCTGCTCGTGTTCCTCGCGTACGCGACGACGCCGACGGTCGCGCGGCGGCTCGGCGCCGGCGACCTCCCGGGTGCCGTGCGGGCGGGCATCGACGGACTCTGGCTCGCGGCCGGCATCGGCGTCGTGCTCGCCGTCGTCGGGGTGCCCTCGGCGCCCGCGCTCGTCGCGGCGTTCGGCCCGACACCCGCCGTCGCCGCGCAGGGCGTGACGTATCTCGCGATCTCGGCGGGCGGCGTCCCGGCGATGCTCGTCGTGATCGCGGCGACGGGGCTGTTCCGGGGGCTGCAGGACACCCGGACGCCGCTCGTGATCGCCGTCGTCGGGTTCGCCGCGAACGCCGCGCTCAATGTCGTGCTGATCTACCCCGCGGGTCTCGGCATCGCCGGGTCGGCGCTCGGCACCGTCATCGCCCAGTTCGGGATGGCGACGGCGAGCGTCGCGATCGCGGTGCGTCACGCGCGACGGTTGGGGGTGCCGCTCCGCCCGGGGCTCGGCGGCGTCGCGGGCACGGCGCTCGCCGGCGGTTGGCTGCTGCTGCGCACGGTGTCGCTGCGGGTCGCGCTCGTCGCGACGACGGTCGCGGCGACCGCGGCGGGCACGGTGCCGCTCGCGGCGACGCAGGTGCTGTTGACGCTGTACTTCACGGTGGCGCTCGTGCTCGACGCGTTCGCGATCGCGGGGCAGGCGCTCGTCGGGCACGGGCTCGGAGCGTCGGACGCCGAACGGGTGCGCGCGGTGCTGCGGCGGCTGCTGCTCTGGGGGCTCGTCACGTCGGTCGGGCTCGGCGTGCTGCTCGCGGCGACGAGTCCGGTGATCGGGCACGTGTTCACGTCTGACGACGAGGCGGGGGTGGCGATCGCGGAGGCGATCGGTGCCGGGGTGCTCGTGATCGCCGCCTCGCTGCCGATCGGTGCCGTCGTGTTCGTGCTCGACGGCATCCTCATCGGGGCCGGGGACGGGCGCTATCTGGCCTGGACCGGCATCATCAACCTCGTCGTGTACCTGCCGCTGCTGTGGGTCGCCACTCGGCTCGCGACCGACGTCGTCGGGGCGGTGGTCGGCATCCAGCTCGCGTTCTGCGTCGGGTATCTCGCGGCGCGCGCGGTGACGCTCTCGCTGCGAGCCCGCGGCACGCGGTGGATGCGCGTCGGGGCGGCCTGAGCCCGGTCGAGCTAGTCTCCTCGCATGGGTGTACGTGCTCAGTGGAACGACAAGGCCGTCTTCTCGGATTGCCCGACGTGTCAGCACCTCGGTCCTCACGTGCCGGACGACCTCGGGATGCTCACGTGCGACGTGTGCGGCACGACGTTCGCCGCGGCGGATGCGCAGACGGCCGGGGAGGGCGCCACCTACGTCGATGTGCGACCCGACGAGGCGATCACCGCCTCGTGGGTGCCGCAGCTTCCGGACGGCGTGCGCGACGGCGGTTGACCTCGGTCGGAGACCGGCCGCCCGCCCGGATCGCGAGAAGGCAGACTCCTCCCGCGCTCCGGGCTCACCGCGTTCGAAGCCTCTCGGTCGATCGCTGCCGCACGGGGTTCTTCGTCAGCAACCTGATCACCCGCACCCCGTCGGTCATGATCCACCCGTCGAGGTGTCGACCCGGTGGACCGTCGATCGACCACCCACCGTTGTGCAGGAGCATGTGGTGATGTCGACAGAGCAGGATGCCGTTCGAGGTGTCGGTCGGTCCGCCGTGTGACCAGTGCTGCCGATGATGGGCTTCGGTCATCGAGGGCGGCCGATCGCATCCTTCGACGGCGCACCCTCCCCAGATCGCGGCGAGTTCGAGCCGCTGACGTTCGCTGAACAGCCGCTGGGTGTGCCCGAGGTTGCTGCTGCCGTCGGGCTCGAACACGATCGGCTGGTAGCCGTCGGCGCAGGCGAGGCGCCGGGCCGTCGCGACCGACACGGAGGTCGTCTGCCCCTCGATCCACGCGGAACCGTCGCCGGCGGCGAGGTCGCGCGCGTCGACGTGCACGAGAACGGCGGGCCGGCGTCGGAACAGTCGCTGCGGATCGGCCGACGTCGCGACTCGCACGAGGTCGACGAGCGCATCGACGGTGAGCTGCTCGTAGGTGCGGGGATCCTTCTCGAGGGCCTCCGCACGGGCGGCCTCGTCGGCGTCGACGAACCGCGGCCCGCCGCGGCGTGGCGCGAGCAACTGGTGGATCGGGTCGAAGACGAGCGCCTTCGTCTCGGGGTCGAGTTCACCCCGCACGCCCCACATCCCCGTGGGGAGCTGCGTGACGCGCAGCCAGCGCTTCTCGCGTAACTGCTCTTCGCGCGTGCCGACCCCGAGCGGGTCGAGGTCGTCGCGCAGTTCCCGCGCGCGGCGCGCGACCTTCTCGGGCGGCAGTGTCGCCGCCTCCTCGATCAAACGGTGGGCGGCATCCTGCAGGTCGTCGGCCGCGACGTGCGCGGTCGGCGTGCCCAGCCCTGAGCGGATCGCCGCCGCGGCACCGACCGAGACCGCACCCGACGCCACCGCCGACGCAACCTCGGCGAGCCACGGCTCCGCGCCGTCGAGCATCCCGCCGACCGTCACGAGTTGCCGAGCCTCCACGCCCGACAGCCCCGTGAGCTGCGTGACGAAGACGTCGGACGTGCGCGCTCCGCTCGACTGCGCGAGCCCCGCGTTGCCCAGATCGCGCGTCGACCGCCGCTCGACTTCGCCCGACAGCGCGGCCAATACGGCATCCACCTTCTTGCGCGCGTCGGCGCACTGGCGGAGAGCATCCTGGAGCTCGGCGTCGGAGGCGCGCGGCAGCGACGAGAGGTCGGGGACCTCGATCACCGCCGTCGCGAGCGCGCTCATGCCGAACACCTTTCGAGAACAAAAGTACGAATCGTTGGCACGAGCTAGACACATTCTAGCGAACACACATTCCCACCGCAACGGATATCCCCAGGGCAGAATGGAGGGATGAGCCTCACCCTCGGATACAAGGCCAGCGCGGAGCAGTTCGACCCCCGCGAGTTGGTCGAGATCGCGGTCGCGGCCGAGCAGCACGGGATGGAGAGCGTCGCCGTGAGCGATCACTTTCAGCCCTGGCGGCACGAGGGTGGGCACGCGCCGTTCTCGCTCACCTGGATGGCGGCGGTGGGGGAGCGCACGAGCAAGATCCGCATCGGCACGTCGGTGATGACGCCGACCTTCCGCTACAACCCCGCCGTGATCGCTCAGGCGTTCGCGACGATGGGGGTGCTGTATCCCGATCGCATCTTCCTCGGCGTCGGCACCGGCGAGGCGCTCAACGAGGTCGCCACCGGCGCGCTCGGAGCCGAAGAGGGGGCGTGGCCCGAGTTCAAGGAACGCTTCGGTCGCCTCCGCGAAGCCGTCGACCTCATGCGCCAGCTGTGGACCGAGGAGCGCGTCAACTTCCGCGGCGAGTACTACGAGACCCACGACGCGAACATCTACGACCGCCCCGAGCTGCCGATCCCCGTGTACATCGCCGCGGGCGGGCCGCTCGTGGCCCGGTACGCGGGGCGCGCGGGCGATGGCTTTATCTGCACGTCCGGCAAGGGCATGGGCCTCTACACCGACGAGCTCATCCCGGCCGTGAAGGAGGGCATCGAGAAGTCGGGCCGCCGCTACGCTGACATCGACCGGATGATCGAGATCAAGATCTCCTACGACACGGATGCCGCCACCGCTCTCGAGAACACCCGCTTCTGGGCGCCGCTCGCTTTGAGCAAGGAGCAGAAGCACGACATCACCGATCCGGTCGAGATGGAGAAGGCGGCGGATGCCCTCCCGATCGAGCAGATCGCCTCGCGTTGGATCGTCGGCAGCGACCCCGACGCCGTCGTCGCCGACGTCAAGAAGTACGTCGATGCCGGCTTCACCCACCTCGTCTTCCACGCCCCCGGCCACGACCAGCGCCGCTTCCTGCAGCTCTTCGAGAGCGACCTCGCCCCCCGCCTGCGCGCCCTCTCGGCGGTCGAGTAGCAGTCGGTGGTCGAGTAGCGACCGAAGGGAGCGTGTCGAGACCCATGCGCGACATCACGGAGCGTCAGCGGGGCAAGTGGGAGAAGAACGCCTCGCGCTACGACACCGCGATGAGCGGCACGGAGCGCGGACTCCTCGCGGGGAGCCGGGAGTGGATCGGCGACCGGGCGTTCGGTCGGGTGCTCGAGGTCGCGATCGGCACGGGCCGGAGCCTCGAGTTCTACCCGGCGGGCACGTCGATCGTCGGGATCGACTTCAGCCCCGCGATGCTCGACCTGGCCCGTCGCCACGCGGCCGAGGTGGGTGTCGACGTCGAGCTCCGTGAGGGTGACGCCCACGAGCTGCCCTTCGCCGACGCCTCCTTCGACACCGTGGTCTGCGCGCTCGGGCTCTGCTCGATCCCGCGCCCGGCCGACGCGCTCGCGGAGATGCGGCGAGTACTCGTGCCGGGCGGCCGGCTCCTGCTCCTCGATCACATCGGCAGCACGTGGCCGCCGATCTTCGCGGCGCAGTGGCTCGTCGAGCGGGTCACGATCCTCACGTCGGGGGAGCACTTCACCCGACGGCAACTGCCGCTCGTCCGCGCCGCAGGCTTCGAGCTCGTCGAGTCCGAGCGACTCAAGGCCGGAGTGATCGAGCGCCTCCACGCGCGGAAGCCCCTCGCGGGTTGAGTGCCCGCGCAGCGGGTGTATCGAAACCGCATCAGCGCAAGCCGCGGGTTGAGTAGCGCCCGGCTCCGCCGGACGCGTATCGAAACCCACCCGAGTAACCTCACGCCCATGCGCGATCCGATCACCCCACAGCAGTTCCACGACGCCGACGGCATCGACGACTGGCGCGTCGTCACCGGTGGGGCCTCCGCGGTCTACCGCACGGCATCCCTTACTCAAGGCGCCGACTTCGCCTCCCGCATCGCGACGATCGCCGACGACCTCGACCATCACCCCGACATCGACCTGCGCGCCCGCCGGGTGGCTCTCCGCACGACGACGCACTCCGAGAAGTCGCTGACCGAACTCGACGTGCTGCTGGCCCAGCGCATCCAGCTCATCGCCCGCGAGCTCGCCCTCGAACCCGACCCGGCGGCGGTGCAGACGGTGTTTCTCGCGATCGACGCACCCGACAACTTCGAGCCGGTGCGCGACTTCTGGCAGGCCGCCCTCGGCTACCGGCAGCGCCGCGGGCACGAACTCGTCGACCCCCTGCGCCGCGGACCGCTCGTGTGGTTCAACGACAAGCAGCACCGCGCCGACCATGGCCGCCTCCACGTCGACATCTCGATCGCCCACGACGTCGCCGAGTCCAGGGTGCAGTCGGTACTGGATGCCGGGGGCCGGCTGCTGGGCGACAGGCACGCGCCGGCGTGGTGGTCGATGATTGACGCCGACGGGAACGTGGCGGACATCGCGACCTGGCAGGGTCGCTAGCCGATCGGGGCTGCGTACTCCCAGATGTGCCCGTCGGGATCCTCGAACGCGGCGGTGCGCACACCCCACGGGCGGTCCTGCGGGCCATTGAGCACCTCGACGCCCGCCGCCGTGAGCGACGCGACCGCGGCATCCACGTCGTCGACCGTCAGCGTGTACTGGGCGCGGGCGCCGGCATCCCGATCGCCCACCGAGACGGGGGCGATGAGGTCGTGCGCCTCGTCGACCTGGAGGAGATTGATGAGGACGCCGTCGAAGGAGAAGACGACGGAGACGTCGTCGGACCAGTGCTCGGCGAGGCCGAAGGCGCGGGCGTACCACTCGCGGGCGACCGCGATGTCGTCGACGAAGAGGGTCACGTAGGTGAGGGTGGGCATGACGTCACGGTACTCGGGGGTCTCGACACGCGGGCTTCGCCCGCTCCTCGACCACCGAGGCGGGTCTCGACACGCGGGCTTCGACCGCTCCTCGACCACCGAGTGAGCGGGGCGCTCTTCGAACCGCGAAACTAGAGCCATGACCCGGGCTGTCGTCGGCTATGCCGCGATGTTGGAGCAGTTCGCACCGAACGAGGTGCTCGAACTCGCGACGACCGCCGAGAAGCACGGGTTCGACGGCGTGATGGCGGCCGACCACTTCCAGCCGTGGACGCCGCAGCAGGGGCAGGCGAGCTTCGTCTGGAACATCCTCAGCGCCCTCGGCCAGCTCACCACCGGCGCCCTCGGCACCGTCAGCACCCCCACCTACCGCGCGCATCCCGCGGTCGTCGCCCAAGCGAGCGCGACTCTCGAAGCCATGTACCCCGGCCGGCACTGGCTGGGGCTCGGCAGCGGCGAGGCGCTCAACGAGCACGTCGTCGGGCAGTACTGGCCCGACGCCCCCGAGCGGATCGACCGGATGTTCGAGGCGCTCGACATCATCCGCAAGCTCTTCGTGAGCGGCGCGACCGGCAAAGACACTCGCCACGAAGGCCGCTACTACCGCCTCGAATCCACACGGCTGTGGACCGCCCCCGCCACGCCGCCGCCGATCTACGTCGCGGCATCCGGACCCGTCACCGCGAAGCGCGCCGGCCGCGTCGCCGACGGGATCATCACCGAGACGGCGCCGCATGAGAAGCTCGCCGCACTCTTCCAGCGCTTCGACGAGGGCGCGAAGGAGAACGGCCGCAAGTCGGGCGAGCGCATCCTCCGGGTGCACGTGAGCTGGGCACCGACGCACGAGGAGGCCACCGCGAACGCCCTCGCCGAGTGGCCGACGCTCGGGCTCAAGTTCCCGAAGGCCGACATCCGCTCGCCGTTCGAGATCGAGCAGATGGCACGGATGGTGCGTGCCGAGCACTTCGAGGGGCGACTTCTCATCTCAGAAGACCCCGACCGCCACCGGGAGTACCTTCAGGGCTTCCTCGACCTCGGGGTCGACCGCATCCATCTGCACAACGTCGGACGCAACCAGGCCGAGTTCCTCGAGGTGTTCGGCCGCGACGTGCTGCCGGGGCTCACCCGATGACCCGCCTGAGCATCTGGGCGATCGAGGGGCTGCCCGAATTCCGCCCCGGCGACGACGTCGCGCAGGCGATCGGGGATGCCGTGGCCGGCGACCTCGAGGACGGCGACATCCTCGCGGTCACCTCGAAGATCCTCAGCAAGGCGGAGGGGCGCATCGTGCGGGCCGACGACCGTGAGGACGCGATCACCGCCGAGACCGTGCGGGTGGTCGCGACGCGCGGGCAGACCCGCATCGTGCAGAACGCGTGGGGGCAGGTGATGGCGGCGGCGGGTGTCGACTCGAGCAACACCGCCGACGGCACGGTGCTGCTGCTGCCCGCCGATCCGGATGCCTCCGCCCGCCGGATCTGCGAGGCGCTGAGAAGCCGCTTCGGCATCCGCGTCGGCGTTCTCGTGACCGACACTTTCGGACGCCCGTGGCGCGAAGGGCAGACCGATGTCGCGATCGGGGCGGCGGGTGTGAAGGTGCTCGACGACCTGCGCGGGTCGCGGGATGCCGGCGGCCGCGAGCTGCACGTCACCCAGCCGGCCGTGGGCGACGAGCTCGCCGCCGCCGCCGACCTCGCGAAGGGGAAGGTGAACGGCACCCCGGTCGCGGTGATCCGGGGCCTGGGGCAGTACATCACCGATGACCTCGACCCCGCGGGGGCGCAGCCCCTGCTCCGGGATGCGGCGCACGACATGTTCCGCGTCGGGTCGACGGAGGCGTGGGATGAGGGGTATCGGGCGGGTCTCAGCGCCCGCCACCCGTGAACGGGGCCCGCGCACGGTGGTGCGGATCGGTGGCGAGCCTCGTCGCGGAGCAACGCGCTCCGACCTGTTCTGCGAGCGGTGAGACGTCTTCGCGGCTCCGGACACTACTTCCGTGATGGGAGCGCTGAGTTCTGCGCCCCTCCGATGCAGCGCCAATTAATTGAGAGGTCCTCATTGATGCCGACTGGGCCTGGGCAAGCGGCCGACCTACAGTCGTGCCGAGCCCGCTGCGCGGCGCTCTTTGAATGAGGAAGGATCAGCCATGTTCAAGAAGCTCTCAGCTCGTGCCCGCAACCGCGACGGGAGGACCCCCGTCGGCGCCGGTCGGACCGTCGCGAACTTACGGAGACCACTACGTGCAGGCGCCGGAGCGGCTCTACTCCTAGTCAGCTCCGTCTACGCCGCGCCGGCCTCGGCGCAAGATGTCGAGGCCGGGCCTGCGGCCGTGGAAGCCGCTCTTTCAGCGGTCGGTGCTCTAAGCCCGCAGGGCCACGCGCAGGGCGTCGACGGCGGTGAGAGCGACGTCGCAGAGCCGGCGGGGCTCTCACCGGAGGGCATCACCATCGAGTCCAGTTCGGGGACGTTCAGAATGGCCCCGATCTCGAACGGCGACGCAACACCACTGAGTTCGGGCGCCATCATGTTCGGACACACAAGCGACTCCGCGTTCGTGATCACCTCGTCGGATCACGGCGCGAACGCCGGCTATTCCGTGCTCCTGGGCCCGGATGCCCCGAGCGAGTACAGCTACGAGCTCTATGTGAACGGCGTCCCCGCGTCCCTTGAACGGACTGAAGGGGGAGGCATCGCCGTTCTCGACTCTGCTGGGGATGTCGTGAACCTGCTCGCGCCGGCATGGGCGAAGGACGCGACGGGATCGGAAGTCCCGACCGAGTACAGGATCAATGGCAACACCGTGACGCAGGTGGTGCATCACGGCGGAAGCGCCGCGTATCCGGTCGTCGCTGACCCACGGCTGCAATGTGACGGCCTCTGGTGCACGGTTGAGCTCACGCGAGCGGAGACTGCCGCGGTTGCGGACAATGCCCTGAACGCCGGCATCCTCTGCACATTCATCCCAGCAGGAGGCGCGGCGGCCTGCGCGGCAGTTGTCATCGGAGCTTGGGCGCACGCGAACATTGCTCGCGCGAATGGGCTGTGCACCGGGTACCGCGTGTGGCAGGCGAACTTGGTCTCCTTCGCCCACCTCGCTTACGTCTCGTGCTACGCGTAGCGGATCGGGTCACGCCATGGAAAGTCCAAACAACAACAGCAGCTCTGGTGTCGTCACGCGCGGCTGGTTTGCCGTCGCGTACTGGATACTGGTCGCCGTCGGCGTCATCGCCGTCGCGCTCGCGTTCACGATCGGAACGGCCGAGCAACGGATTGTGACAGGAGCGATCGTCATGACGGGCGTCGTGTTGCTGACGGTTGCGCGTCTGGTGATCGCACGTCGACGGAAAAACGGGTAAGCCAGTTTGTGGCGATGCCGACACGGAGCGGGAAGCCAGCTGCCCCGAGCAGTTGGCTCTCCCGCTCCGCGCATCCGTGATCGGGCTTCGACACACCCGCTGCGCGGGCACTCGAGCCGCGCCGGGGCAGATTCTCAGCAGACACATCGGCGACGCAATGGCAGACTCTCCGGATGAGTGACTTCTCCGGATCAGGGACCGGAACGCACACGGAAGCGTCGATGTCGACGGCCGAGTTCCTCCTGGATGCCCGCGCGGTGATCGCCGCGATCGAGACCGTGATCGACGGCAAGCGCCCCGTGATCGAGACCGCCGTCACGGTTCTGCTCGCCGAAGGTCACCTCCTCATGGAGGACGTGCCGGGTGTCGGCAAGACGATGCTGGCCCGCGCGCTCGCCCGCAGCGTCGACTGTTCGGTGAGCCGCATCCAGTTCACCCCCGACCTGCTGCCGGCCGACATCACGGGCGTGAGCATCTACAACCAGGCGGAGCGCGAGTTCGAGTTCAAGCCCGGCCCGGTGTTCGCGAACATCCTCATCGGCGACGAGATCAACCGCGCCTCCCCGAAGACCCAGAGCGCCCTGCTCGAGAGCATGGAGGAGCGGCAGGTCACGGTGGATGGCGCCAGTTACGCGCTGCCCGATCCCTTCACCGTCATCGCGACGCAGAACCCGATCGAGATGGAGGGCACCTACGCCCTCCCCGAGGCTCAGCGCGACCGGTTCACCGCGCGCATCTCGATGGGCTACCCCGATCTCGCGGCCGAGGCGGCGATGTTGCGCACGCGCGAGACCGAGAACCCGCTCGACGCGCTCGCGCCGGTCGTGACGCTCGAGCGGCTGAGGCGCATGATCGCCACCGTGCGCACCGTCTTCGTGAGCCCTGCGGTCGAGCAGTACGCCGTCGCGATCGCCGCCGCGACCCGCACCGACCGCGAACTGCGTCTCGGCGCGAGCCCCCGCGCGACGCTTCAGCTCGTGCGCGCGAGCAAGGCCCGTGCCGCGCTCGACGGCCGCGACTTCGTGCTGCCCGACGACATCGACGCGCTCGCCGTGCCGGTGCTCGCCCACCGCCTCATCCCGTCGCGCTCGGGGGCGAGCGGTGCGCTCGGGGGCGAGGCGCTCGCCGACATCACGTCGCGCATCGTCGCCGCGACCCCGGTGCCGCTCGGCGCCTCGGGCGCGGTCTAGGCACCCCGATGGCGGGTTCTGCGCGTCGAGCGGCGGAGCAACCGCCGGCGGGGCGACCGCAGGCGGGGCAACCCGGGATGCGGGCGCTGCGCCGCACGCGCTCGATCCGGCCGACCTGGCGCGCGTTCACCGCGCTGCTCATCGGCGTGCTGTCGATCTTCCTCGCCTACGGGCTCGGACGTCGCGAGTACCTCGTCGCAGCGTGCTTCGCGCTGCTGCTGCCGATTCTGGGGCTGCTCTTCGTGCGGCTGCGACGTCCGAAGCTCGTGGTGAGCCGGCTCTTCTCCCCGCCGGTCGTCGCGGTCGGCGGCGTCGTGCAGGTGACGCTGCGCATCTCGAACGCCGGCGCCGCGCCGAGCACCCCGCTCATTTGGGACGACGCCCTCCCGTGGTTCGAGCCGTCGGCGGCGACGCGCGAGCTGCCCTCCGTCGCGGTCGGCCGCACCCGGCAGCGCACCGTGACCTACGACCTCCACCCGCCGCGTCGCGGGCTCTACGCGATCGGACCGTTCGTCGCCGAGCACGAGGATCCCTTCGGCTTCGCCACGTCGACGGTCGCGATCGGCACGCCCGAACGGCTCGTCGTCGTGCCGGCGGTGTCGTCGCTCTCCGACGGCGGTCCGTCGCTCGCCGACGGCGAGGGTGAGGCGCACCTCGTGCAGCGTCGGGTGCTCGGCAGCGACGACGACCTCACGACGCGCGAGTATCGCATCGGCGACGCCCTCCGCCGCGTGCACTGGCGCGCGTCGGCGAAGCACGGGCAGCTCATGGTGCGCCAAGAGGAGCACCGCAGCCATCCGGATGCCCGCATCCTCGTCGACACCCGTCGTCGCGGGTATCCCGACGCCGAGAGCGACACCGGGATGTCGTGGTCGGCCGACTGGAAGAGCGACGCGTTCGAATGGGTCGTCAGGATGGTCGGCTCCCTGGGTCTGCACCTCGAGCAGGCCGGCTTCAGGGTGGCGATCGAGGAGACCGCGCGGCCGCAGATCGAGGCGATCGGCGACCGCTGGGAGGGACGTCGCGCGGAGGGCTTCCTCACGAGCCTCGCCGGCGTGCAGCTGCTCGACCGCACGGTCGACGAGCTCGCCGCGCTCTCGCCCGCAGACGGCTCGGGTCCGGTGTTCGCGATCCTCGGCGACCCCGAAGACGCGACGGTCGACTGGATGATCAAGCGCCGCGTCAACGGCGAGTCGGGGTATGCGTTCCTCGTCTACCCGCGTCCCGGCGTCGTGCAGCGGCTGCGTGACGCGGGTTGGGCGGTCGTCACCGCGACCGACCTCGACGACCCGGGTGACGCCTGGCGCGCCGCCGCCAACGAGACGGGCTACGTGCGTGGTTGACACCCTCGGTGGTCGAGTAGCGGCGAAGCCGCGTGCCGAGGCCCCACCCCCCACCCCGCCCACGTCCTCCCTGCGCCGCCCCTCCGCGCGCGGCGCGGGCCTCGGCGACCCCGCCCGCACGTGGCTGCGCCTGTTCCTCTTCACCGCGGCGATCCTCGTCTCGTTCGCCGGCCTGCACGTGACCCTCCAGGACTGGTGGTGGTTCTTCGCGATCGCGACGGTCGTCATCGTCCCCGTACTCGCTGTCGGCATCGCCGCACAGCTCGCCCGCCGCGCCTGGCAGCCCGCGCTGGCCGGCGTCGTCGCCGCACTCGTGACGCTGACCTTCGGGTTCGCGCGCGAGCTCTCGTGGTTCGGCGTCATCCCGAACATCGACACCGTCGTGCGTTTCGTCGACCTCGTGAACGACGGCAGCCGCAGCATCTCGAGTCAGCGGATGCCGGCGGTCGCGGGGGAGGGGATCCTCTTCCTGCTCGCCATCCTCGCCGTCGTCGCTGTCGTGGTCGTCGCACCGGCGCTCGACCGCGTTCCGGCGATCTCCGCGGTGCCCCTCCTGGTGGTGCTGGATGTGCCGGTCGCCATCCGTGCGGGCGTCGCCGAGCCGGTGTGGTTCGTGCTCGCCGCGCTCCTCTACCTCGCCCTGCTGCGGGTGGGGCGGCGCAGCACCCCGATCGGCGGAGTCGCCGTGATCGCCGCCGCGACGGTGATCGGATCGCTCGTGCTTCCCGCCGCCTTCCCGCCCGCGCGGCAGCCGGTGCGCGACGGCGGCACCGCCCTCGGAACGGGCCTCAACCCGATCATCAACCTCGGCGACGATCTGCGGCGCGACGTCGTCGTCGAGGCGCTCACCTACTCCACCGATGCGCCCGGCGGTGGCGTCTACCTGCGTCTCGCGACGCTCGACAGGTTCACCGGGCTGAGCTGGGAGCCCGACGCGTCGGGCATCGAGCCGACGTTCGACGTCGCGGAGTTCCCGACGGCGCCCGGACTCGACGACGCCGTGCCGCGCGTGCAGTACTCGGTCGACATCGACGTCGAGGAGGTCACGGGTCGTTGGCTTCCGGTGCCGTATCCCGCCGTCTCGATCGAGGGTCTCGAGGGCATCTGGAACTGGGAGCCCGACGGTCTCGCGGTGCGCAGCGGCGGCGCCGACGTGGGGGGTCAGAGCTACACGGTCGACTTCCTCGACGTCGAGCCCGACCGTGAGCAGCTGCTCGCCGACCTCGAACCCGACATCGGGTCGCGCTACCTCGACCTGCCCGACGATCTCCCGGCGATCATCCCCGACACCGCCGAGCAGGTCGCCGGCACGGGCACGGCGTACGAGCAGGCGATCGCGCTGCAGGACTACTTCACCGGCACCGACTTCCTCTACTCGCTCGACGCCCCCGTCGAAGGCGACTTCGACGGCACCGGCATCGGGGTGATCGCGCAGTTCCTCGAGGTGAAGGAGGGCTACTGCGTGCACTACGCCTCGGCGATGGCGGTGCTCGCGCGCACCCTCGACATCCCGTCTCGGGTCGTCGTCGGATTCCAGCCGGGCGAGCCCAACGCGGCGGGCGACGAGTTCACGGTGACCTCGGGCGACCTGCACGCCTGGCCTGAGCTCTACTTCGAAGACATCGGCTGGCTGCGCTTCGAGCCCACCCCGGGCCGCGGTGCGCCGCCCGGCTACTCGTCGATCGACGCGGTCGACGACCCGGAGACTCCGGAATTCGAGGGCGTGAACCCGTCCGCTGCCCCCGTTCCGGCGAACACCGCCGCACCGTCGCTGCCGCCCGAGGAGGAGGTCGTGACGCCCGAGGTGCCCGTGTCGCAGCCGGTGGATCCGGTGCCGATCGTGCTCGCGGTGCTGCTCGTCGTGCTGCTCATCGCCCTGCTGCCGGCGCTGGCCCGCGCCGTCGTGCGAGCACGGCGACTGCGGCGTGTGCGACTCGACGGGGACGCCGACGCCGCCTGGGCCGAGGTGCGCGACACGGCGCACGACCACGACTGGGTCGCCCCCGACACCGAGACCCCGCGGCAGCTGGGTGAGCGACTCGCGATCGTCGTCGGGTCGGATACCGTGGCCCGTCTCCGTGGGGGAGTCGAGGCCGCCGCCTACGACCGCCCCGGGCGCGCCCCCATGGAGCCTGCGGATGTCGTCGCCCTCCGCCGCGCGATCGCCTCGGCCGCCACCCTCCGCGTGCGCTTCCGCGCCACGTTCCTCCCGCCGTCCCTCCTCGACCGCCTCGGCGTCGGTCGCCGCTCCGACCCCGCGGGTTGAGTGCCGCCGCCGGCGGTGTATCGAAACCGCACAGCGCGAAGCTCGCGGGTTGAGTAGCGCGCCGCCCCAGCGGCACGCGTATCGAAACCCAACACGACGAGCAACTCAACGGGAGGGTTTCGATACGCGACCGCGCTGCGCGCGGGCGCTACTCAACCCGCAAGGGTGAACTCAGTACCCGGTGTGCGCGTAGATGAGGTCGTCGAGCTGCCCTCGCAGCTCCGACAGCGCCGCCGCGCGATCCTCGGGCGTCACGTCGCGTCGCCCCCCGTGGGCCGCCGCTGTCGCCGCCTGCACCTCGGCCAACGCGAGGTCGCGCGCGGCGTCGAGCAGCATCCCGACTTGGCTCTCGTCGGCGGCCACCTCGCGCAGCTTCTCAGCCACCTCGACGAGCACCTTCCGCCGCCTCTTGAGCTGACGCCGGTCGCCCGCGCGGAAGTCGGACGGATGCCGCGCGAGGCCCATGCGTCCGCGGGCGGTGTCGATCTGCTGGGAGACGCGGGCGGCATCCGCATCGTTCTCGGCGGCGAGCAGTCCGAGCTCGAGCGCCGACGCGGCGAGCAGCCGCTCGCGGTCGTAGTCGACGCGATCCCGGAGCGCCCGCACGATCACGTGGTTCTTGATGGCCTGACGTGCGGCGGAGAGGGCGACGAGCACCCCGTCGGCGACCATGTCGTCCCGCTTCGGTCTGCGCCTCATCGCTCGTACACATCCCGCCGATGGCCGAGCGCGACGACGACGATCAGCAGCAGGTCATCCTGAATCGTGTACAGGATGCGGTAATCGCCGACCCGCACGCGGAAGCCCTCGCGACCTTGGAGGGCTCGTGCGCCCGGCGGTCTCGGGTCGCGAGCGAGCAGCGCGATGGCGCCATGGATGCGGGCGCGGTCGTTCGGATGGACCCTGCGGAGAGCCTTGAGGGCAGCGGGGCGCACCTCGATGCGGTAGTTCACGACCAGCCGAGGTCGGCCTTCACCTGATCCCACGGGATGTTGTCGCCCTCATCGGCGAGCGACTCATCGAAGGCGGCGAGGTCTTCGGCGTCTTCGAGCGCGGCCAGCATCCGCTCGTACCGCGCGGGGCTCACGACGACCGCCTGAAGTGTCCCGCGACGCTCGAGGAAGACAGCTTCCGCCTGCGCGGCCTCGATCACCTCGGGCAGCCGACTGCGGGCATCCGTGACGTTCACCGTGGACATGGCCCAAGTGTACATCTCACGACACGAAATGTACGGCTTCCGTCGCCGGTGGAAGAGCACCCGCCAGACGCGGACGCGGCTCGAAGCCCCCAGGATGTAGACATGAGCATCTGGTTCGGCCCTCCCACCCTCGACCACGCGGTCGCGAACTCGGCGGGGACGGCGATCACGACCCTCGGCATCGAGTTCACCGAGATCACCGACGACGCGCTCCTCGGACGGATGCCCGTCGACGACCGCACCCGCCAGCCGGGAGGAGTTCTGCACGGTGGAGCGTCGGTGCTCTTCGCCGAGACCCTCGCCTCGTGGGCGGCGACGCTCGCGGTCGACACCTCGAAGTTCCACTGCGTCGGGATGGAGATCAACGCCAACCACCTGCGACCCGTCGCGTCGGGGTGGGTCTACGGCGAGGCGCGGCCGATCGCGCGGGGTCGTACGACGCACGTCTGGGAGGTGCGGATCACCAACGAGGACGGGAAGCTCGTGTGTATCTCGCGGTGCACGATGGCTGTGCTCGGCGAGCCCTCGAAGTACTGATCGTCGCGAGGGCCGAGACGCCTGTTCCATCGCATGCCGCCAGTCTTAGGCTCGCGGAATGACGACTCTTGCCGCGGTGCTGCCGGATCTTGCCGAGAGAAGCACGGTTCTGCTGGTGCTGGCGGAGTTGGGCTTCACGCATGTCGAGCTCGCGAATGTGTCCGACGCGACAGAGATCTACTTCTTCGCACGTCAGGCAGAACTCGACCGGATCGGCCCGAAGATCGCCAACCGTGCAATCTCTCACGCACTTCCGCATCGCAAGACGTACATCGGGGTCAAACCTCGGGACGTTCCCGCCACCCCGCTAGACATCGGGAACGGTGCATCACCTTCGAGGTAGGACGCCGCAGTTGCAGAACGTCGCCGGAGGACGCGACATTGTACAACTAACCCGACAAAACTCTCACCCGAGCGCGAGCAGCGGGTCGCCGGTGACGGGGTTGGTCGTCCAGGCGGCGCGCACGCCGTAGACCTCCCGGACCAACTCGGGCGTCAGCACGTCGGCGGTCGGGCCCGACGCCACGACAGCACCTGCCGAGAGCACGACGACGTGCGACGCGTGAGCGGCGGCGAGGGCGAGGTCGTGCATCGCCGCGAGCACCGTCACCCCCTCCGACGCGAGCCGCGCGAGCAGTCGCAGCACGTCGAGTTGGGCGGCGATGTCGAGGTGGTTCATCGGCTCGTCGAGCAGCAGCAGCCGGGGCTCCTGCGCGAGGGCGCGGGCGAGCAGCACGCGCTGACGCTCGCCGCCCGAGAGCGTCGGCAGGGCGCGGTCGGCGAACGGGAGGGCGCCGGCATCCGTCATCGCCGTCGTCACGAGATCGTCGGCGGAGGGGTCGCGGCCGCCGAGCGGGGACTCGTGCGGGGTGCGGCCGAGGCCGGCGACGGCGCGGCCGGTGAGGGGGAGCTCGGTCGTCGCGTCCTGCTCGACGAGGGCGACGCGGCGGGCGCGTTCGCGGCGGGGGAGCGCGAGCAGGTCGTCGCCGTCGAACAGCACCTCTCCGGCATCCGGTCGAGGGATGCCGGAGAGCGCGCGCAGGAGGGTCGACTTGCCGGCGCCGTTGGGTCCGAGCAGGGCGGTCACCGCACCCGCGGGAGCGTCGAAGGTGGCGGCATCCACCAGGGCGCGGTCGCCGACCCGCACCGTCACCCCCGTCACCGACAAGCTCATGCCTCGCTCCTCCGCCGCACGAGGAGAGCCGCGAACACGGGTGCCCCGATGATCGCCGTCACGATGCCGACGGGAAGCTCGCGCGGCTCGAACACCGTGCGGGCGAGGGTGTCGGCCCACACCAGGAAGACGGCGCCCGTGAGCGCCGACAGCGGCAGCAGCGCGCGATGCCCCGGACCGACGAGCAGCCGCACGGCGTGGGGGAGGACGAGGCCGACGAAGCCGATCGACCCCGACACGGCGACGAGCGCTCCCGTGAGCAGCGCGCCGGCGCCGAGCAGACCCCAGCGCACGCCCTGCACCGGGATGCCGAGACTCGCCGCGGTCGTGTCGCCGAGGGCGAAGGCATCCAGCACCCGTCCCGTGAGCGCGAGCGGGATGCCGAGCACGATGAACGCTCCGCCCGCGATCGCGACCGCCTCCCAGCGGGCGCCTGCGAGCGACCCGAGCAGCCACGAGAGCACCTCGCGGTAGGAGTCGCCCTGCGCCGTCCAGAAGATGACGAACGACGTGATCGCGGCGGCGAGCGACGACACGGCGACGCCCGCGAGCACCGTGCGGGTGGGGGTGATGCGGCCGAACGCACCCGCGAGGGCGAGGGTCGCGGCGAGGGCGGCGAGGGCTCCGACGAACGCGGCGACCGGCAGGATCACCGCGGCCCCGAGCAGCAGCACCGTCACCGCGCCGAGCGACGCGCCCGACGAGATGCCGAGCAGGTAGGGGTCGGCGAGCTGGTTGCGGGTGAGCGCCTGCATGATGCCGCCGACGAGGGCGAGGCCCGCGCCGACCGCGGCGGCGGTGATGATGCGCGGCACCCGCAGCTCCCAGACGATCCCGTCGCGCAACGGGGTCAGCGGGCTCGACCCGCCCGTCAGGTGCGCGCCGATCGAGCCCGCGACCTCGTCGAGACGCAGGTCGGCCGGCCCGATCGTCACCGCGAGCACGACGGATGCCGCGAGCGCGGCGGCGAGGATGACCCCCGCCGCCAGCGCCCCGGCCCGCGACCTCACGGGGGGTCGAGCTCCCGCAC